>PHBS01000205.1 GCA_002841995.1 Chloroflexi bacterium HGW-Chloroflexi-8 | reverse complement strand
AAGGCATACGCCCGATACCCTAATATGGGTATTGCAATAAAGTCAGCCACAAGGACGATCATGAGAAAAACAAAAAGTGTACCTTGCGCCCGGGTTGATGCAAACCAATAAATTGCTGCACCGATCAGAATTAAAAAAGCAAGTGAAATGCCATGAAAAATCGCACCGGATTTCCGTTCAGGTTCAAACTCTTGGATTTGGTCAGGGTTCATTAATTGTCAAATTCCTAAATATATAGGCAAAAATAATCCAATTCGATCAAATTTCGATTTTAGCATGATATGAAATCGTAAAAACCGAATCAGCATTTAGAGATAAAGTGAAATTGAATAAAAACTTGAAAACTGGAATTTTCCAGTTATTTAGAGGAAATAAGAACGGCGCTGCCACCATTATCTCCTGGTGAAATCACGACTGTAAAAATTTTTCCATCCTTTTCATATAACAAAATGTGTACGCTTTCAAATTCTGAAATATCGGTTTGTGAAAAACCTTTAACAGGCAGGGTTTCTTTATAATATTCAGCCACAACAGCTGGTTCATCCGGAGAAACAAAGGATATCGTCGAACCGAACGAATTTACACTCTCTACATTTTCAGGGGTTGGAACACCCAAAATGTCATTTGATGATGCCTGGCACTTTTCTGGCAAAGGAATTTCTTTTACAAGGTTTGCATCCGACAAATCGTACACCCAAGTCATTTTGCCTGTGACCAAATTTCCATTTAACCCGGATGAAGTCTCCCCCTCTCCTTCGCCTACAAATCGGACCACATAATCCCCTTCTTGAGCAAACCAAATTTCTGCTTTTCCGGTAACGAGTTCTGTACTAATTGTTGTGGCATCGGCTACAGAGTAGTGGTTGGTCATTATTCCGTTGACAGTTATTCCTTCTTCCAGCAGTTTATTTTTTTTAATATCACTAAACAATTTTTCAGGAGATAGTGATTCAAAATTTGAATTAGAAGTGCTAATGGCTTCTGAGCCGGAATTGCTTACACAAAACGGTTCATTGGCTTCAGTGTGACTCTGTTCCAGATAATAATTTTGAAAATCGACAGTATACAAGTCAAGATTTTGGATGATTTCTCCGTTGTTTTCACTATCAAGACCAAAGTGATAAATCCCCTGATCTTTAATAACATCCTGTGAAATTGTGGTGATTTCGTTTACCTCCACACCATTTTGATCAATGCCAATCAATGTCATGGTCAATTTTGTACGATAAGAATTTAATTCGGTGAAGCCGGGTTTCTGGTCCGTTTCCTGATTTTGAATCTCTGGTGTCTCTTCCTGCTGGTCTGTTGCCTCAGAACCAGAGGAAGGCGCTTCTTCAAATGCGAGGGTTGAAATCTCCGGAGTGGAATTCTCTTCAATTGAAAAAAGATTGAAAAAATTAAAGGAGCAAGCCAGACTGGAAATCACAAGGATTGACAGAATAACGAATGATTTGCGTTTCCTCAAATTTTCTCCTTTTTGAAATCTTTCTCTTTAAGAAGGATCGTTTTTGAACATCTACCGATTAATTGCCTGTATTAAAGGAATGCAATCCACATTGAAAAGGCGTGGTAGAGTGCAGGAACCAATACGTGACGGCTCTTTTGCATGATCCAACCTAATAAGAAGCTCTGTAACAAGAGCAACCCACCAGTGATCCAGAAAGTCTGAGTTCCCCACCCATATACAGTTAAAAAGGGCAATCGCCAAACAAAATAAAGAATGGATGTAATAGCCCATCCCCAATATTTACCCCAATTTGAAACCAACCGCATTTGAATATATCCCCTGAATGCAGATTCTTCTGACAATGCAATTACAAGACACAAAAAAAGGGTAATTAATGAAGATTTTGGTACTCCTGAAAATAATGTCAAAAATTGACCTTGTAAGAATAAAGTCAACAATACAAGTGCCAGACTAAATTGTAAAGCCGGGCGAAGAAGATTTTTATGCCAACCCATGCTACGAAAAGGTTGAGTACGGTAGATTGTCGCAACAACGACCACCAGAACACCAACCAGAGCCGCAAAAGCAAGTCTCAGCAAAATTGTTAAGGAAGGGTCTAGATTAAGGACTTCAGCTTGAAGCCAGTTAGCACCAAAAAAATAAAAAAGACTCCCAAAAATCAGTAAAAAAGCCGAAATGAGGATTGCATAATTTGTTTCACGTTGTGGATACTTGAATCCAACTACCGGTACATTGGCCAATCGGGGGCTTAACGAAAGCAACATGGCAACAGCCAATGCGCCACTCATTTCAGCCAATCTTGAGATGATCTCTGGAGTAATCAAATAGCACCTCTAGGACAATAATTGATCATCTGATTTCATATCCTCATTTTTCTCGCCGGAATTTGGCTTTTCTTCCTGTAGAGTTATTTCCACGCGTTCTTCCATTCGAACCTGACCTCGCAAAAAAGCACCTTCTTCTGTAGAAAATGCCACTGTTGTCACATCCCCCCAAACCCGACCTGTACTCCGAATTTCCAATTTTTCAGCTGTGATATTCCCCTTCACTGCTCCAGCTACAATTACTGTGTTTGCCTGTAAATCTTCACAATTTACCCGTCCGGTTTCACCTACTACCACGAGCCCACGAATTGTGATTTCCCCTTCAAAAGCTCCCTCAATCCGAATTCCACCACTCCCTCGTAAATTCCCCTTCCAGGTAATGCCAGGACCAAGAACTGAAGTGACCCGATCCACCTGTTGAATTTGAGGCGTAGCTGCTGGGGGTGATTTTCGAAACATAAACAAACTCCTTTTTAGCATGAGATCTTCGAAGATCTCGAATTAATCCATATTAATAAACTTTGATAACCCTATTCTAATGGATAAAAAAATAATTCTTCAATTAATTTATGGAATTTGTTATACCATTAATCAGATTTAATTTAACATAAAGACTTTAAATTCACCCTTTTGTTCGTAATCCTGGAGCACTTTCCAGGCACTTTCTTGCAGAATCTGAACAACAGAATCATCCAAAGTGATGATCTCACTGGGATGGTCATATCCAACCGAAGTTCTCGCTGAGATTTCCAAAGGTGAGTGACCCGAAATCGATGCGTAAACAACACAGGCTGTCAAATAGACTCCTTCCGGGGAAGGGTGAATTCCATCGGACGCATATAAAAGTATTTCAGGGTGATCTTTGCGCACCATATTCCAGGCTGGACCCACAGGAATTAATACCAATTTTTGCTGCCAGGCAAATTGATGAACAATGACATCCAGTCTGTCGATTGCTTCTTGAGACGCTACCTGAGATATCCACGGATAGAACAATAGTGGCTGAGCATTTTTTTGTTGCAACGCATTAACCCATTCATCAGCATTATTGATGAATTCCTCGTCACTGAAACCCAAATCCAGCCCAAACATCTGAACAATTACATTTACATTTTTCCTTCCCACATAATTTTCCAGAAAGTCCAGGGATGTTGGCGGAAAAGAAAGAACATTACGGGGAGAAATTTCACGTTTCATTTGGACGGGTACGTCATACCCATTCATTTCTAAAAAAAGAAGGGTTTGCATATCAATTGGACCGGTATCCAGACTGTCATCGCCGACCCATACAAAATAAGTAGTTCCATCAGTAGGAGTAGGTGTGGATGGTACGACCTGGCAACTCCAAGAAAAAAGAAGAAAAATTAGACCAAGGATTAAAAAGATATTCTTTTTATTCATACGAGTTTACATTCTTATTTTCCAGAATCCAAAACCGCCATGGTTTACTTCGCCATGGTTCCGGGGTTCGTTCAATTCCTACCCGGGGGCCACAACTTATGTCGGATGTACAAACTTTAATCCCATTCTCAATCCAAAGACCGGATTGAGAAGTTGTTAAGTCGACCCCATTTTGTAATTTATCGATCATTAATGCTTTCGTTAATTTTGCAGGTCCATTTGTCCACTGATTTTGTCTCACCCCAGGTCGTCTGTTTGCGATGATATCTAAACCCTTTTCAGGAAGAATAGCCCGAATGAGCACGGCTGCCGCATAGTTTTCCTCGCCGGCCACGACATTAAAACACCAATGCATCCCATAAGTAAAATACACATAAGCCCGACCCGCAGGACCAAACATAACAGCTGTTCGGTTGGTTTTGCCTACCCGCGCATGGCAAGCAAGATCTAAAGTGCCATCATAAGCTTCCGTTTCACAAATAATGCCTGAAACATAGAGATTGTCAAAATTCCTTACCAGGCGCATTCCAAGCAAGTCCTTTGCAACCAGCACCACATTTCGATTGTAAAAATTTTGTGGGAGTATCAATTCTGCCATACGCTTTGTATTGTACATGAACAAAAAATTATTTGGTAGAATGAATTGGTGGATCCATTTATTGGAGGATAATATGCGGGAAGTTGTAATTATCGATGCAATTCGAACGCCAATTGGTGCGCTGGGTGGCGTATTATCAAAAATCCGTCCGGATGATTTGGCTGCGTATGTCTTAAAAACGCTTGTTCAAAGAACACAAATCGACCCGGGGTTAGTCGAAGAAGTCTATTTGGGATGTGCCAATCAGGCTGGTGAGGACAACCGAAACATTGCCCGCATGGCAACATTATTGGCAGGATTGCCAGTTGAAATTCCAGCGATCACAATCAATCGCTTATGTGCTTCTGGTTTAGCTGCCATCAATATTGCCGCCAGAGCAATTCGCAGTGGAGAAGGTGATGTTTTCATTGCCGGCGGTGTTGAAAGCATGTCCCGCGCTCCTTATGTTATTCCAAAAGCAGAAACCGGTTTTCCTTTTGGAAATTTGACTGCCTATGATACTGCTCTTGGATGGCGTTTCCCGAATCCAATCATGGAGAGCACGTATGGCATTGACCCAATGGGCTTAACCGCAGAAAATGTCGCCGATCAATACCAGATCTCGCGTGAAGAACAGGATCGTTTTGCATTTCTGAGTCATATGAAAGCAATTGCAGCCATCGATCAGGGGTTTTTTCAAGACGAAATTATCCCTGTATCAATTCCTCAACGGACCGGTGATCCAATCCTGGTGACCCAGGACGAACGACCCCGCCGGGATACGACAATTGAAAAACTAGCAAAACTAAAGCCTGCTTTTCGTAAAGATGGAAGTGTAACAGCTGGTAACTCGTCCGGCCTGAATGATGGTGCTGCAGCAGTTTTGTTGATGAGT
>PHBS01000204.1 GCA_002841995.1 Chloroflexi bacterium HGW-Chloroflexi-8 | reverse complement strand
TCAAGATCACATTGCCTTATCTTGTTTTAGCAGTCCTTTTTGCCCTTGCTTGCGCATACATTATCAGTCAGGTTGTTTTTGATTCAGTTCAGGATCGGTATTTCAATCAATTAATTGCTTCCAGTAAACAGGCAAGTGATTATATGGTTCGGGAAGAAGATCGATTATTGTCAACTCTGAGATTGATAACCAGTGATATCAATGTTGGTAACGCTCTAATTGAAAACGACACAGGAAAAATGCGGGATCAAGTGTCACCAATTATTGAAAATGCAGATGTAGATTCGATTGATTTATTGGATATGAATGGCATCTCACGCTTCTCTTTACGAAAGACAAAATTAGTAGATCTGGTTAGTTATCAGGAGGGAAGCGAAGGGATATCATTTAGTGATCAGGAATTTGTTCAGAATGTATTGAAAAAGGTCTCAGACAATTTGGGAGATAAATTTGCGGGTTTATTGAAGATTGGAGATACTGATTTCCTGTGTATCTCAGGACCTGTTTTTTCCAGAGATGGGGAGCAGGCAGGGGTAATTGTCGTAGGAACTTCATTAAATGCCATTGTTCGGGAAATTCAGGCAAACACAATAGCGAATGTTACGCTTTACGACCAAAATGGCAATATCATCGTTTCTACTCTTTTTGATGAAAATAATGCAAGCATGATTTCAGATAAGCAGGTATCCCAACTATTTTCTACTCATGATCAATCCAGCATTTCGAGGGAGATCCCAATTGAATCGGTAAAATATACCGAACTGTTGGGAGTCTGGGAAGCCCGTTCGGGACAAATTGATCTCGGAATTTTAGGAATCAGCGTTCCACAAGCTTTCCTGGTCCAGACCAGCCAGGTTACAAGGTTTCAGGTTTTTGTGCTTTCATTAACGGCCATCATATTGATCGTCTTGATTGGTGTATATCTGTCCAATTTAATTACCAGACCCCTGGTTAAGCTGGTGGACACATCCATGGAGGTGGCGAATGGCAACCTGGATGTCAAGGTGGAGTCGAAAGGAAATGATGAAGTGGCAGTTTTAGCTCATTCCTTCAATTCCATGATTGCTGGTCTGCAGGAAGGCTCCATTTACCGCGATTTGCTCGGAAGAACTGTCTCGCCTGAAGTGCGAGAACAGTTACGGCACACATTTTCCAGTGGTGATTTACGTTTGGAAGGACAAGATGCCGTTGCTACTGTGATGTTCGCTGACATCCGTGATTTTACTTCCCTGGCCGAAAAATCAGACCCATCAACAATATTTGAGTGGTTGAATGAATATTTTGGCGTATTACTCCCCAGTATTACAGAAAGCAGCGGAGTCGTTAATAAGTTAGATGGCGATGCTGTACTGGCATTTTTTGGAATCCTACCCAAAATTCTCGATTCACAAACAAGCGCTTTTTGTGCTTGTCAGGCTGCTTTACAAATGAACCAGGCGATAGTCGCCTTAAATGAGCGCAGAAGAGATCGGGGTGATTTACCCTTTATTACTGGAATTGGAATTCACACAGGTGAAGTTATTGCTGGTGGTTTGGGTACTCATGACCGAATTCATTACACAATCATTGGCGATACTGTCAATACCACTCAACGAATTGAAGGATTAACTCGCGAATTGTTTACCGATAATGGTGTTTTAATAAGTCAGGCGACTCTGGATGCTTTGGGAGATCAAAAAGAAAGATTTGTATTGGAACCCATTGGTCGTCATTCAGTTAAAGGGAAAGAGGAAAGGATAATGGTTTACCGGTTGGTCGCATTGGCATCATAATTGCATCACATCCAATGTATAGACATTGGTAAACCATGAAAAAAAAGCCGCAAATTTACATGATTTCTGTTGTCACTGTGACCTTAATCACTGCGACGGCGATCTTATGGTTCCTCAACCCTCTAAATGGGTTTGGAGCGAACCAGATTTTCCCAATTTCATTAAGATCATCTTTTTTTGCGGATTATTCTCAAGATCCAAACCGTTTGTCTGAAAATCCTCAGGAACCACTGAATTTTCTTGAACAAATAATCCGGGGTATCCAGGAATTGATTGATCCTGATAAAATTGAATCAAATACTCAGACTACTGAACAGAATATCGTGAATCCTGAAACCACTATGACTCCAGTAACTACAATTACTCCGATTCAAACCACACCAGCCCAGCCTGGAGCTACCGCGACGGGATTGTTGAATTCGCCAACTTCACCTTCAGGAAGTAATCCAACGCAAACGAAAACATCTACAACAGTTCCCACAATCACACGAACTCAGACAACTACTTTAACACCCACACTTGCAACTCACACAATGACACCAACTGAAATCTTAACATTTCCAGCAACTCGTACAAGTGTAGTCACAGGAATACCAACGCATACTTCAATACCACCAACATATACTTTTACCCCTGTAATTACATTCATACCAACTCAAACACCAGTCATCGTCCAACCTACCTGGACACCCAGTCCGTTTGTCCCGACACAGACTCCTGTTCCAACCGGCTATCCGGCGCCACCTACCGTTACTGTTCCGGGATATCCATGATATTTAGTTTTAATTTCATTCAGCAAGTGTTATTTTTTCTTGCTGCCGTCATTGTATTGTTTTTGCCTGGCATGGTTTGGATAGCCTGGACTAAACCCAATGGCAGGGATTGGATCGAGCGATTTTCTGATGCGCTTGGGATCAGTATTGCACTGATATCCATTATTGCCATGTTGTTCTTTTTTTTAGGGCTGCAATTTTCCTGGTTGATACTATTTGTTCTTTATTCAGCTTGCCTGGTATTTTTGGTTGCAGCAATATTAATGAAACAATTACAAGTTAAGAAGACTGACCTGCTTGTTTGGGTTGGTTTATTTTTTGCCCTGACAGGCATGATATTGTGGCGATTCTACCAGGCACGAACACTTGCTTTTCCGGCCTGGGTTGATTCCGTACACCATGTTCTGATTGTCCAGAAAATCCTGGATGCCAGGGGAATTCCTGCAACTTTGGCTCCCGAATTACCCATAAAATTCACCTATCATTTCGGTTTTCACATTGTCACCGCAATTTGGAGCGCACTCACCAATCTTCGACCGGTGGATTCAGTATTGTGGCTTGGCCAGGTATTGAATGCCTTGATTTCGCTTGGTATTTATCGCGTGGCAAAACAGACCTGGAAAGACACTCGCGTTGCAATTCTAGCAGCTCTATTGGTCGCTTTTGCTTTTAACATGCCTGCTTATTATCTGACGTGGGGACGCTATACGCTCATCACTGGTCTGTTGTGTATGTTGCCAGCGATGGCAGCCAGTATTGAATTGGTACATAATCAATTCCGCTGGGAGTTATTCTGGCGATTAGTGATTTTATCATGCGGTCTGGCGCTCGTTCATTATATGGCGTTACTCTTTTTTGGAATTTTTGTTGGTTGTCTTTTTCTGGTAAATTTTTTAGAAACTATTTGGAAAAAACAGCGACCTGATCATTTGATTAAATGGGGCCATGTATGGTTCCCTGGGTTTGCTTCTTTATTTGGTATTCTTTTAGCTGCTCCGTGGTTAGTTCGTATGTTGTCTGATCAGGCTGCCTCGGCAACTGTGCGGGTAATCGTTCCCACTTGGGAAAACTTCAAAAACTCATTTCAGTATATTTGGTATTTACTTGGACCGAATTTTAATTATTGGTTAATTGGTCTGGCGGGATTGGGACTGTTACTTGCCTGGTTTCAAAAAACAGAAAAAGGGGTATCCCTTTGGGCGACAATAATGATTCTGCTAAGCGTGCCTTGGGGACTAAAACTGGGTCCTTTTCGACCTGATCATATGGCGATTGTTATGTTTATTCCAGCGGCATGGTTTTTGGCCTATGGATTAATTTTTTTTGGAGAACGGGTATTTATTCGAAGGGGTAAAGCGTTTTCAAATTTCCTGATTACTGCTGTGGTTTTGGGTGTGTTAATCTGGGGCGGTTGGCAGACCAGGAATATTTTGAATTCTGTCACCATACTGGCTGACCAGGATGATCGGAAAGCTCTGGAATGGATTGAGCGGAATGCACCGGTTGATGCCCGCTTTTTCGCTAATACTACCCCTTGGCAATATTCAACCTATCGCGGGGTCGATGGCGGTTATTGGATTACCTCCATGACCAAACGTTTTTCTTTAGCAATGCCTTCATTATATGCTTATGGCGATGCAGAATTAAAAGAAGAATGGAAGCAGTGGATAACTGAAGCAAGTGAGATTAATTCCTGTGGAGATAGGTTCTGGGCTTTAGTAAGAGAGGCGAATCTGAATTTCATTTATCTTCACAAAGGAAAAGGAAAATTATCCCCTGCCGCTATGGAAAATTGTTTTGGAGTAGCTCCGCTCTATCATCAGGGGGATGTCTGGATATATAAAATAAACCAGGACTTTTCTTAGAAAAAAATTAAAAGTCATTGATTCCCCTAGAATTACTTTTTTCACTTGCGCATCATTCTCGGCTGTGGTAAATTTGTTTTTGGTCATATAATCAATAGGGAATATCGGTATTAATTCACAATCGGAAAAAGTTAAAATATCATTATTCCATAAACATTTGACCCGTTATGACAATGAAATATTCATAAAACACTGGTTCCTTTATTCGTTTAAACTCATTCTAAAGAAAGAGGTTCTAGAGGTTTTTTTGTCATAGGTTTGTGAAAATTGCCACCAAACATTGTGTATGTTATACTTCAAGCCTTATAAAAAAGACCTTACTACTCAGGATTAGCCATGTTAATAAAATACCTTCCTTTGCTGATCATCTTTTTGTTAGCCATAATAATTGGTCTTATCGCCATCGGGTTGGGTTATACTTTTGGCCCCAGGCGCCCATCACAGCATAAAAGTGCCCCGTACGAGTCTGGCATGGTGCCTTACGGACCAGCCAAAAGAAGAATTCCTGTACGATATTATTTAATAGCTGTATTGTTCATCTTATTTGATATCGAAGTCGTTTTTTTGGTTCCCTGGGCTGTTGTTGTTAGACAGGTTGGGTTACCGGGATTGATATTGATGATCCTTTTTGTTCTGGTATTAGAGGTAGCACATGTATACGCCTGGAAGAAAGGAGCACTGGAATGGGATTAGAGCAAAAAACTGGCAACATGGGGGTTGTCACAGCAAAATTGGAGCAAGTGGTAAATTGGTCGCGAACTGGATCGATGTGGCCAATTTTGTTTGGTTTGGCTTGTTGTGCTATTGAAATGATGGGTGCTCAGGCAGCAAATTTTGATATGTCGCGTTTTGGCATGGAATTAAATCGAGCCAGTCCAA
>PHBS01000203.1 GCA_002841995.1 Chloroflexi bacterium HGW-Chloroflexi-8 | reverse complement strand
TGTTGGTGCAAGGGTTATGAGTCATGATGAAGTCAATCATGTGGTTCCGTCCTATGACCTATCGATAGGTAAAGGATACGTTCAGGATCCGGTAACACATGGTCCCCTTCAATTTCATTTAATCGCATTAACTTATTTCATTTTTGGAGATTCCGATTTTACATCCCGGGTACCAGCAGCGTTATGTAGTACGGCCGCTGTAGTAATGGTTTTACTATTTTTCCGTCGCTACCTTGGAAAATGGGGACATCTAATTGGCGGATTTCTATTCTTAATTTCCCCTTATTTACTTTTTTATGGAAGATACACTCGCAATGAGGGGCTCATCGAATTAATTGCTGTATTGATGATTTATTCAACACTCCGCTATCTTGAAAAAGGAGATAATTTTTCTCTAGTACTTTTGGTGATCTCCCAAGCACTGAACTTTTCAGCAAAAGAAACAGCCTATATTTACATGGCGCAATTGTTGTTATTTTTGGCAATCCAATTTATTTTTGAAATCACAAGAGAAAAGTGGCCAACTGTAAAAACAAAAAAATTATTTGTAGGCGTCGTCAGCTCTGCAATTACTTCTTTAATTATCGGCATTGGCCTTGCTTATGCACATACCAAGGAAAACCCGGTTTCGGAAACTGGAGAAGCGATTGCGACATCAAATACAACCAGTCTGATTGGATCATTAAGCAATTTGGCAGTAATCCTGGCATTAATACTAGGTGGAATTGCAATTTATGTCCTCTTGAAGGAATTAGGTCTTAAAAAAATCCGACATTTACGAACATTTGATTTGCTGATCATCAATAGCACAATCATTTTGCCTTTACTTGCAGCGTTTCCAATTAAAATAGTTGGCTCTATGCTTAATCAATCCTGGACTGCAACCGATTACAGTTCGATGGGTATGCTGAGAATTGGGATCTCTCTAATCATTTTGACTTCAATTGCAGCGATTATTGGATTGTGGTGGGATAAGAAAAAATGGATTAAAGTCACGATTATTTTTTGGTCCATATTTATGGTTTTTTATACAACATTTTTTACAAATGGACAGGGATTTTTTACAGGTATCGTCGGGTCGTTGGGTTATTGGCTTGAACAACAAGCAGTAAATCGAGGATCACAACCGATTTATTACTATCTTTTACTTCAAATCCCTTTTTATGAATATCTTGCAGCGCTTGGTTTTGTTGTTGCAGCTGTTCTTGGGGTAATTTATTATAAAGATACCAGCCTTATTGCAGAACCATCACTTGAACCGAAAACACAAGATGAAAATGATGGTTTATCCGAAATTCTGACAAGCGAAAACACTGTAAACGGTTCGCTGGATGAGATTTCAGATAACACAATAGAAATTGAAGAACCCATCGAATATCGTGTCCCGGTTTTATTCATGTTCATTTTCTTTACATTAACTTCATTGGTTGCTTATAGTTTGGCGGGCGAGAAAATGCCCTGGTTGACAGTCCATATCGCAATTCCTCTTTTACTCACTGCTGCCTGGGGATTCAATCAGTTGATTATTAATGTTCCATGGCACAAATTAAGAGAGAGTAAAAGTTGGGTCGCAATATTGTTACTACCTTTACTGACTGCAGGCTTAATCGGGACGATATCTGCACTTGGAAAATCCCCTGCTCCTTTTCAGGGAAATACACTGGAAGACCTGAAAGTTACCAGCACCTTCTTATTCTCTGTGATCGGATTTGGCGCTTCTTTATACGGAATGATGTATTTTCTTAAAGAATGGAAAATATCTGAAATTTTCAAATTAGTTTCAATTGTGGTGATTGGCTTATTGGCTGTCCTAACCATACGTACTTCTTTCTATTCAAGTTTTGTAAATTATGATACGGGTAAAGAATTCTTGGTATACGCACATGCAGATCGCGGACCAAAAGATATTTTGGCGCAGGTCGAAGAAATATCGAAACGCACAGTTGGTGATAAAAATATCGTAGTTGCATATGATAATGATGGTTTGTACCCATATTGGTGGTATTTCCGCGATTACCCAAATAAAATTTGGTATACCGATAAACCAACACGAGATCTACTAAATTCAACTGTCATTCTTTCCAGTGATACGAATCTTTCAAAAATAGAAGCACTTACGAAAAGCGACTATACCAAATTTAAGTACACCCGTCTCCTTTGGCCAATGCAGGATTATTATTCTCTTACCTGGGATCGAATAAAATATGCTGTCACGAACACAGATATGCGGTCAGCATTATTCAAAATCTGGCTTAATCGTGATTACACGGATTATGCGTTAATTAAAGGACGATCAGATTTAACAGTTGCGAATTGGCAACCCAGCAACCCGATCTACATGTTTATCCGCAATGATGTAATTTCGCAAATTTGGAATTATGGCTCCGTTCCAGTAACCATCTCAGAACCAGTTAAGGATCCTTATGAAGGGTTGATCTCACTTTCTACTCCCGATAAGTTCTTCGGAGAATTGGGCGATTTGCCTGGTCAATTAAATGCACCTCGTGGTCTTGCAATCGCAAAAGATGGTAGCATTTTTGTGGCTGATTCGTTAAACCATCGGATCCAACATTTCTCACCAAATGGCGAATTCATTAATTCCTGGGGCTCTTTTGCAGATAGTTCAATCTCAGAAGCACCTGGAGGAACTTTCAATGAGCCTTGGGGTGTTGCCATTGGTCCTGATAATTCAATTTACATAACTGATACCTGGAACCATCGTGTTCAAAAATTTGATCAGGAAGGAAATTTCTTATTGCAATGGGGATATTTTGGAACTGCCGAGACTCCTGATGGTTTCTGGGGGCCACGTGGAATTGCAGTTGATCAATCTGGACGTGTTTTTGTATCGGATACAGGGAATAAGCGTATTGTCGTTTTCGATGCTGATGGACAATACATCACCCAATTTGGAGAAGCAGGCTTTGATTTTGGCCAACTTGATGAACCTGTTGGAATTTCTTTGGGCCTAAATGGTGAAGTTTATGTTGCTGATACCTGGAATCAGAGAATTCAAGTCTTTATTCCAAATGCTGACAAATCTTCATATTTTGCTACTTCATCATGGGATATTGCCGGATGGAATGGTCAGAGTCTTGAAAACAAACCTTTCCTGGCAACAGATCTTTATGGCAACATTTACGCGACGGATCCAGAAGGATATCGGATCCTTAGCTTCCAACCCGACGGAACATTTATAAAGGGCTGGGGGGACTATAGCCCGAATTCTGATGGATTTGGATTACCAGCTGCAATTGGAGTTGACCCTAATGATAATGGAATTTGGATTACAGACGCAGGGAACCATCGGATTTTACATTTTAAATTTGATTAACTTTTCTATTTGAAACTTAAAACGAGGTACTGTTTTATCAGATACCTCGTTTTTATAATGCTAGACAAAATTTATGGATTAGTGCCGACTACTCTCCATCTGACCTTTGAAAATGATCGTCAAAAAGAAACTGACGATACTGGTAATTAAAGCACCCAAAAATGCTGAGACAAAATTATCCACGGTAAAGCCAACATTAAATTGGGTTCCAATCCAACCTGCCAAAACAAACATTGCAGTATTGATGATAAGGGTTCCTAAACCTAAAGTGAGTATTAACAACGGACAACTCATAACCACTAACAGAGGACGAATGACAACATTTACGATACCAAAAATAAGTGCCAGCCAGATAAAACTAAGCCAGTTCTCATTTTGTGGTGTTATACCTCGATTCTGCAAAATGGCTATCGCGGCATACAGAGCAATTGCATTGATCGCAATTTTGATAATCAACTTCTTCATCTAGACCTCCATTTTCATATTACTTCTTTTACTATACCTGATTTCTCTATTAAAAACTTCGAAATGTGGATTCTTTCATCCAAATAAGCGTATGGTTTTTTACAAAACCCAAATTCAGTAATATTTGCTCAGATCGCCCAACTGGTAAATTGATCGTGATTGGTTTCAAAATCCTGTGATTCTTAAAATAGTTTCTAAAAAAAGTATTTAAAATAATGGCGTCATTTTCTTCGTCACAAGCTAACCATATTGGATCTGAAAACAGTGTGGTTTTTTCAAAAGTGATATATCCTAATCCCTGGTTATCACCATAAAGTACGTAATTCTTTACAAATTGACCATTTAAAAATCGAGTTAAGCGAGGAATAAGACCTGGATTGAAGCGTTCTAGCCGAAATCCCAAATTCCACTTGACCATATCAGGATAAACTTGATTCAAACGTTGTTGGTGATTCTGCCAATCGGATGTAGAAGTTGGCTTCATAGAAAAATCATAAATTTGAGTAATTTTCTGTAATTTTTTTGGAAGCAATGTCCATGTTGTGCGTCGACATTGTTCCTGAAATCCCATTTCAAGATATAACTGATGTGCACCAGGATTATCATCCCGTACTTGTAACCAGGCACTTTTTGCGGATTTTGAATTCACATATTGCAAAGCTTTAGAGGTTAGCTGTTTGGCAATCCCTTTACGACGAAATTCCGGTTTCACTGCCACATTTGCAATTAAGTAGATAAATTCATCAGATTTATGGAAAGGTAAAAGAGATAAATTTCCAACAATTTTATCATCTACGGTATAAACGAATCCTTGTAAAGGAGTATAGGTTCTTTGTATTCCGAATGATCCCCAATACATATTTTGAGCATCCGATGCCATTTTTCGTAGATACCGGATGTAATCATTTCCCTCTTCATCAATTGTCCCCACAAAACACAATTCAATAAGGTCTGCAACCTGGTTGAGATCTTGCGAAATATTTAATTGCCGAATGCGTCCGTTTGAGATGTCATCGTAGGTTGTCATCTCAATTATTTTACACCTAATTATTTTGGATTGTGAAATTTTTACTCAATATTTCATGAAAAAGATTTCTATTTGGAATCTTTTGTAAGATTATCAAAAACAGGTAGAATCAATCTTATATTCAAAACCGTTTCACACGGGATTCTTATAATCTTCTTATAAACTATTATTACAAAGCAAACATAGCATTTGATATAATTTCAGATTGCATGAAGAATCTTTAGTTTCTTCAACTATTGGAAGGATGTTACGCTTATGATGAGGTTTGATCGTTTTACAGAACGAGCTCAAGAAGCGGCACAACGTGCTGCTGAAATAATACAAAGATATGGTCATAACCAAATTGATACTGAACATATTTTATTGGCTTTAATTGAACAGCCCGAAGGGGTTATATCTCAAATATTAGAGATCTTAAAAATAGATCCAGGTATTTTAGAAGAAAGATTGGATTACATTCTCCGCACCAGTCCCAAAGCAAGCATATTTGGCGGTGGAGCCGGGCAAGTCTTTATTACTCCCAGGGTCAAGAGAATTATTGATCTTGCAAACGAAGAAG
>PHBS01000019.1 GCA_002841995.1 Chloroflexi bacterium HGW-Chloroflexi-8 | reverse complement strand
CATGTAATTCAGTTTTGTGAAAGCGCTCCATGTCATGTTGTTGGTGGGCGTGAAGTTTGGCAGAAATTGCAATCAGAATTAGGTCTTGCATCTGGTGAGACTTCTGAAGATGGAAAATGGTCATTAATCACAACCAGCTGCTTGGGACTTTGTGGTGTGGGGCCAGTGATTGTTATTGATGATGATGCTTATGGAAATGTCAAACCAGAGCAAATATCTGACATTTTACAGAAATATACTGACTGAGGAGAACCTTCATGAAAAGCATTCGTTCAATGGTTTTAGTTTCTAGCGATCCGTTGAGTCTGGAACGTGGCGCTCAATCAGTTTACGATAATTTGAAAACTGAAATACACTCATATGGTTTGGATGATGAAATAAGCATTACACAAGTTGGCGATGTTGGAAGACATGATGCTTTACCACTTGTTATTGTTTATCCGGAAGCCGTTATTTACGGACCGGTCAAAGACGAAGATGTACACTTCCTGGTGGAAGAACATCTTTATAAAGGTAGGATTGCTACCTCTTTACAAGCCTCTGCAAAAGAACTAACAGGAAAAATTGCCTGGGTAAACGCGAGAAAAGGAACCATGCCAGCTGAACAAAGAATCGTACTTCAGCGAGCAGGCATCATCGATCCCACAAAGATTGAAGATTACATCCTCCATGAAGGTTATCAAGCAATTGGAAAAGTACTCTCAGAAATGACGCCTAAGGATGTAATTGATGAAATTAAATCCTCTGGTCTGAAAGGGCGTGGCGGGGCAGGATTTCCAACCGGTACAAAATGGGGATTTGTTGCAGGCGTAAAAAATGATAAAAAGTATGTCGTTTGCAATGCAGATGAATCTGAACCAGGCACTTTTAAAGATAGACTTATTCTGGAAGGTGACCCAAATAGTATATTGGAAGCGATGATGATTGCTGGGTACGCAGTCGGAGCCAACGAAGGTTATATTTATGTTAGGGGTGAATATGCCTTGGCAAGGCAAAGACTGGAAATTGCAATCCAGGATGCTGAAGAAATGGGATTACTTGGGCAGAATATTTTTGGAAGTGATTTTGATTTCAAAATAAATATTCACAGCGGTGCAGGTGCTTATATTTGTGGGGAAGAAACTGCATTACTTGAGTCGATAGAAGGTCGCCGTGGTGAACCCAGATCACGTCCACCTTATCCCACTACTGTAGGCCTTTTTGGTAAACCGACTTTGGTTAATAATGTTGAAACCCTGGCCAATATTCCTGCAATTATCCGAAATGGTGCAAAATGGTATCGAAGCTTTGGAACACCTTCAAGCCCAGGAACCAAAGTTTATACAATTCTGGGAAATGTGAATGTCACAGGTTTGATTGAAGTGCCCATGGGAATAACCCTGCGCGAGGTCATTACAATATACGCAAAAGGTGTGAAGAATAATGCCACATTCAAAATGGCACAAACTGGCGGCTCTAGTGGATCGATCATTCCAGCCAGTTTACAAGATACCCCAATGGACTTTGATTCATTTCAAAAAGCTGGTGTAGCTCTTGGTTCTGGTGCCTTGTTAATTTGTGATGACAATAATTGTGTCGTAGATCTTGCCAAAGTTCTGCAAAATTTCTTTAGAAATGAAAGTTGCAGTAAATGCAACCCCTGCCGAATTGGTAACGAGAGAGCCTATTCAATTTTGGAAAATATTTCGCAGGGAACCGGAACAATGCAAGATTTGGAAGATTTAATTTTAATAAGTAATAACCTGAACGAATTATCAAATTGTGGATTAGGGCAAACATCCGGAACTCCGGTAAAAGACATATTAACCCATTTCCGTGCTGAAGTTGAAGCACACATCAAATTGAAAGTTTGTCCCACCGGCGTTTGTCCGATGAATGGAAAAAGAATCTAATCAGGAATTAGGAATTATTTTAAGGAGAGAATCGTTATGTATCATCTTAAAATCGATGGCAAAGAAATTGATGTGCCTGAAGGAACAACTGTCTTGAAAGCAGCCAAAATGGCTGGCATTGAAATCCCAACATTATGTGACCATCCTGCACTTGAACCTTATGGAGGTTGTCGCCTTTGCCTTGTGGAAATCGAAGGGGCAAGAACCCTTCAACCTGCCTGTACCCTCCCAGCTGGAAATAATATGGTAATTCAAACACAAACAGAAAAAGTGAAATCTGCGCGTACATTTGTTTTATCGATGCTCTTCAGTGAAAGAAATCACTTTTGTCCATATTGCCAGGTAAGTGGCGGCGATTGCGAATTGCAGAATGCTGCTTATGATGAAGAAATGACCCACTGGCCATTACAACCCAATTGGCAGGTTTTCGAAGTAGATGCTTCTCATCCATACTTTGTTCTGGATCACAATCGATGTATATTATGTCGCCGCTGTGTAAGGGCATGTGGTGAACTTGTTGGAAACTTCACCCTTGGTATGGAAGAAAGAGGTTCAAAAACAATACTGGTAGCAGACTTAGGTGTACCCTTGGGATCAAGTTCGTGTGTCTCCTGCGGAACTTGTGTTCAAATTTGCCCGACTGGTGCATTAATTGACCGATGGAGTGCCTATCGTGGTCATGAGACAGATATTACAAGCACCGAGACAATATGTGTCGGTTGTTCGATTGGTTGTGGAATCAACGTTCTAACTCGAAATAATAGCCTTGTGAGAATTGAAGGTAATTGGGATGCAGAGATTAATGGTGGTGTAATATGTGAAGTTGGTCGTTTTCACCCAATGGCAGAAAAACGAAACAGAATAGTCACCCCATTGATTCGAAGAAATGGCGTTTTGAAAGCTGCCACATGGGATGAGGCTTTATCTGTGGTTTCAACCAAATTACAGGAAGTAAATACCCTTAAAACAGGGGGTGTTGCTGCGATTGCAACAACTCGTTTACCAGTAGAAGGTTTGAATCTCTTTTCACAAATTTTCACTGGTCAATCAGGTAATAATGTTGTCACGAGTACCGAAGAAGGATTCTATACATCTTTTACAAAAGACATCGAGTTTAGTGTCAGAAAAGAAGCCGGATTAGAAGAGATTAATAAAGCTGATCTGCTTCTGACAATTGGTGTCAACTTAGTCAAAGACCACCAGGTAGCTGGCTTTTTTGTAAAACGAGCAATTGGTAAAGAGACCAATGTTATCACAGTGACGAATGAATCCACTGGTATGGAATCTTTCACTCCTTATGGAAAGATAATAAATAAAGGAAGCGAACTTTCATTTGTTAGTGCTTTAAATTCTGCATACCATAACCAGTTGCATGGCGAAATTATGGAAAAAGTTGGTATTTCAAGCCAAGAAGTAGTTAAACTTGCAACATTGTTTAAAAATGCGAAAAATCCAATGATCATTTTTGGGGTAGAATTTGAAGCTAAAAACAAATCTGATGTTATTCGTGCATTACTACAATTTGCATCTGAGACAAATTCAAAATTTGCCAGTTTAAAAGGAAATGCAAATTCATTATTTGCTTCACAATTAAATCTGGATAGCAGTTTCACATTAAATGGGTCTCAAGTCGTGTTCCTTGCCCTCGGAGATGAAGATCCGAGTCAGACATTAACGCAAAGAGTTGAAAATGCTCCATTTATCATTGTTCAGGCAAGTTACCAATCTGCTCTCTCAGCTAAAGCAGATGTCGTACTACCGGTCACCAATTGGTTAGAACAAAATGGACATTATGTGACTTCAGATGGCAAGACACAAGAAGCAAAAAGAGCCTTGGTGCCTGCAAGTGATATTAAATCCAATGAAGAAGTTTTTCTAGCTTTGGGTTCAAAGCTCGGGTTAGTATTAGATGAAAATTGGATGGATGCAATCAAAATTTAACCTGCATTGGTTGAAATTCAACCAGCTTGATTAAGATAGAAAAGAGGAAAAGATCTATGAGTAAACCAAAAGTAGCAACTGATTGGATGGCTGGGTGTGCAGGATGCCATATGTCGCTATTGGATATGGATGAAAGGATTTTGCAGGTTTTAGAATTGGCAGAATTGCGTGCATCCCCTATAACAGATTTAAAAGAGGCTGATGAAAGTGGTGTCGATGTTGGTGTTTTGGAAGGTGGTATAAATAACACTGCCAATGAGCATCAAGCAAAATTAATGCGATCCCGCTGCAAGTACCTGGTAGCACTTGGAGATTGTGCTGTTTTCGGTGGTGTTCCGGCTATGCGTAATTTCTTCACAATAGAAGAAACCCTTCGAAGGGCATATATCGAAACAGAAAGCACGATTGATGGATTTATCCCAACCGACCCCGAGCTTGCTGTACCGACAAAAGTCAGAGCTGTTCAAGAAGTCGTTCCTGTCGACTTACATGTTCCTGGTTGTCCACCAGACGCTGATGTAATTTTTTATGTACTAGCGGAATTAGCTCAAGGACGCGTCCCTGAATTAAAGGGCGACAAATTACACTGGCATTAGGAGGATATTATGGTTGCACAAAAAATAACGATTGAACCTGTGACACGTATTGAAGGACATGCAAAAATCACGATCCACACCAAAGCGGATGGTTCGGTCGATCATGCTTATTTACACGTTAATGAATTCCGAGGATTTGAGAAATTCTGCGAAGGAAGAATGGTATTCGAAATGCCATTGATAACACCAAGAATTTGTGGCATTTGTCCAGTTAGCCATCATCTGGCAGCTGCAAAAGCAGGGGACGCTGTCTTAGGTGCACCTCCACCAAGACCAGCATCACTTCTTCGTGAACTTATGCACATGGGGCAGATCATTCAATCACATGGAATGCACTTTTTCGAATTAGCAGGTCCTGATCTTTTACTCGGATTTGATGCCGATCCCGCGATCCGAAATGTTGTTGGTCTTATCCAACAAGCACCCGAGATTGCCATTAAAGCGGTTGAACTAAGAAAATATGGACAGGAAATCATCCGCATCTTAGGCGGTCGAAGAATTCATCCAGTGTTTGCTGTTCCTGGTGGTGTTAATAAGGAATTATTGGCTTCAGAACGTGACTTGATCCTGTCAGGTTTAGATGAAGCAATTAAAACTACTCAATTGGGTTTAAGCATTATGAAGGATTGGGCAGCTAAGAACATGGAAGATATCCAAAAATTTGCTGTCTTCCCAACTGGTTATTTAGGCTTGATCACTGATGAAAATGGATTGGAATTGTACGACGGAAAAATAAGATTGATTGATCAGAATGGTAGTGAATTGGAGAGATTTTATGCTGCCAATTATCTGGATTATATTGCCGAGCATGTGGAAAATTGGTCGTATCTTAAATTTCCTTATTACAAAAAATTAGGTTATCCAGGTGGAGTTTATCGAGTAGGTCCTTTAGGCCGTCTTAATATTGCCAATAAAATTGATACGCCCCTTGCCAATGAAGAATTTAAAATATACAGACAGATAAATCATGGATTGCCAATTGAGAATACGCTTTATTATCATTACGCTCGATTAATTGAGACTTTGTTCGCGGTTGAAAAAGTCCAGGTTTTATTGAATGACCCAGACATTTTGTCAAATGACATCCTGAATACACAACACAATTTCCAAGGTGAAGGGGTTGGTATCATTGAAGCACCACGCGGTACCCTCATTCACCACTATAAAGCAAAGGAAAATGGGCAATTAGAAAAAGTAAATCTTATTGTTTCTACAGGACACAATAACTATGCAATGAGTAAAGCCGTCGATATGGTTGCTAAAACTTATATCACCGGACCTGAGATTCATGAAGGTTTATTAAATCGTGTGGAAGCAGCAGTTAGAGCGCATGATCCTTGCCTTTCCTGTTCCACCCATGCTTTTGGGCAAATGCCAATGATCATTGATTTTGTCGACCCAGAAGGAAATATCACCAAGACTCTGAAACGAGATTAATTAAAGTTTTCAATATGACAAAAGAACAAAAATCATTTTCAAAACCTGTCCTGGATTCAGAACAGGTTTTGAAAAATATTCCAAGAACTTTAATTGTTGGCTATGGCAATCCGGATAGAGAAGATGATGGAGTCGCCTGGTATGTTTTGCAAGGAATTGCGAGGAAATTGAACATACCAATTTCGACAGACACAGACATTGGAATCTATCCCGAAGGAAATATTTTGGATTTCTGGTTTAATCTTCAATTGATGCCGGAAATGGCTTCTGATATGGTGAATTATCAAAGAATCTGTTTTGTTGATGCTCACACCGGTGCAGTAGAAGAAGAAATACACATCGAAAAAATAATTTCTAAATTTCAGAACTCACCGCTGACACATCATATGACTCCTGAAACGGTTGTTTCCATTATGGAGCATCTATATAACAACAAACCTGAAACACTTTTCGTATCAATCCGCGGATATCAATTCCGTTTCCTTCGTTCTCTTTCTGAAAATACGAATATTCTCCATGAGAAAGCAATTGAGGAAATCATTGATTGGATTTTTTTAGTCAACCATCATGGTTAAATTTATTTTGATAATATTCTCACGTGACGAAATGCAAAGGTATCGAGGATGTACAACACTTATTAACATTATGCGAGAATGATAAAACAGATTAATAATCTTTTTGTTATGTTCAAACAATTTCAAGCAATTTTTGTTAAAGGTTAATTAATGATTGATAAAACGGAACTTAAACCCACATTAAAGAATATCCCTTGGTTAATGGATTTATCCGTTGAACAAATAAATTTACTAGAGAAAATTGCGGGAGTTCGATATTTAGACTGTGGTGAAGTTTTATTTCATGAAGGCGATAATGATAATGTCCTCTATATTGTTTCTGAAGGTCGTCTCGCAGTTGAAATACTGGTTCCAGGTCATGGTCAAGTATGCATTTATTACGCAGAGCCATTGGATCTGGTCGGATGGGATCGAATGACCCCAGTTGCCAGACAAAGAATAACATCAATTACAGCCACCCAAAAAAGTTTTTTGATTTGTATGGACGCAGCAGTGGTATCGGAGTTATGTGAATCAGATCCAAAAATTGGTATGGTCATCATGCGAAGATTATCAAATGTGATCGCAAGCCGTTTGCTCTCTATGCGAATAAAATTGTTAGAATTATTAGCTGAAGAATAAACAAAATCTTCAAAATACGACCTTTTTGGTATTATAATTAGCTCATGCATGAGCTGGCTATAACAGAAAGTATATTAAACATCGCTCAAAAACATGCTTCTCAGGCAAAAGCTCTGAAAGTAACAGATATTAATATCGTAATCGGAAAATTCTCAAGTATCGTTGATGATAGTGTTCAATTTTATTGGGATATTATTTCCAAAAACACCATTTGTGAAAATTCCAAATTACATTTTGAAAAAAGACCGGCAAAGTTTTTATGTCTGGATTGCAGCAATGAATTTGAATTCATTGAAGAAATCATGCCTTGTCCTGTTTGTTCTTCTTTGCGTGTAAAACTTATTTCCGGAGAAGAATTTTGGTTGGATAGTATAGAGATTGAAAGGTAAAAGATGACGATTCAAAAAGTACAGGTTGTTGAACGGATTTTGGATGCTAACGACCAAATTGCAGAACAAAATAAAAAAAAGCTAGATCAGGCTGGGGTTTATTCGATTAATATTATGGCTTCTCCTGGTTCAGGCAAAACAAGCGTCATTTTACGAACGATCGAAAAAATGATGGGAGAATATAAAATTGCAGTGATCGAAGGGGATACCGCACCTGTAACAATTGATGCCGACAAAATTACGGCGATGGGAATACCTGCAGTTCAGATAAATACTGGCGGACAATGCCACCTGGATGCCAATCTTTTGGAGCGTGGTATTTCTGCCTTGAACCTTAATGAATTGGATCTGGTTATTGTAGAAAATGTAGGGAATCTAATCTGTCCTGCATCTTTCAAAATCGGCACTCACGCAAACGTTGTTATTTCCAGTATTCCGGAAGGAGATGACAAACCTTATAAATATCCGAATATTTACAGGGGAATTGATACCCTCATTCTAAATAAGATAGATCTTTTACCATATGTCGATTTTAGAAAAGAATATTTTAAACAAGGTATTGAGCTCTTAAACCCGGGGCTTTCGATTTTTGAGCTCTCTTGTAAAACAGGTGAGGGATTCAACCAATGGATTGAGTGGTTAAAATCAAGAATTTCTAAACGAAATTCATAAAAATGGTCAGTAATATCACTGTAAAAGTAAAAATTAGAGGTGTAGTTCAAGGGGTTGGATTTCGACCCTTTATTTACCATATCGCGACACATTATGACCTAAAAGGTTGGGTATTAAATTCATCCAATGGAGTCGAAATTCTAGTTACTGGCAATCCAAATTCCGTAAAATCATTCTTAGATGAAATAAAACAAAATCCGCCAACATTAGCACGTATAGACTCAATCGAGACTAATCAAGAAATCTATCAGGAATTTAGAAGTTTTGAAATCAGAATGAGCGAATCAAAAGAGGGCGAGTTTATTCCAGTTTCTCCTGACATTTGTACGTGTGATGATTGCCTACAGGAGTTAATAAACCCAGCCGATCGGAGATACCGCTACCCATTTATTAATTGTACAAATTGTGGACCAAGATTCACAATCATTCAGAACATTCCATACGACCGACCACTTACAACTATGTCAGAATTTGAAATGTGTGAAGATTGCAAAAAAGAATATGAAGATCCTGAAAACCGTCGCTTCCATGCCCAACCTATCGCCTGCCCCAAATGTGGTCCTCACATTTCATACTTTATTCAGAATACCAAGGTGGCAGAAAATGATGAGGCATTACGACTTGCAAGAAAATCAATAATTAAAGGTGAGATTTTAGCAATCAAAGGTTTAGGTGGATATCATTTGGCTTGTAATGCTACCGATCATGAAGCCGTTAGGAAATTACGAAATCGTAAGAAAAGAAGCGATAAACCTTTTGCATTAATGGCATATAGTTTGGAACAGGTCTCACGTTATTGTGAAATTTCTGTTGATGAAAAGAACCTATTGGAGAGCATTGAACGTCCGATTGTCCTATTGGATAGGAAATACAATTCAGAACTTGCCTTGGATGTTGCCCCAGGCCAAAGATCGCTGGGAATCATGCTACCATACACTCCTTTACATTACTTGTTATTGGAACCAGAAACCGGATTCCCGGATTTACTCGTAATGACAAGTGGAAATATGAGTGAAGAGCCTATTGCCTATCAGGATGATGATGCTGAAATTCGATTAAATTCTATTGCAGATTCTTACTTAATTCACAATCGTCAAATTCAAATGAGAGTAGATGATTCTGTCACAAGAATCATCAATGATACACCATTTATCTTGAGGCGATCACGAGGTTATGCTCCTAATTCGTTTCCATTCCCTTATTCAAATCCTTCAATTCTTGCCACCGGAGCAGAATTAAAAAATACATTTTGTCTGACTCGGGATAACCTTGCATTCTTATCGCACCATATCGGTGACCTGGAAAACCTTGAGACATATAATGCATTTGAAGAATCAATAACACATTTTGAAAAATTATTCCGGATAGACCCAAAAATAATCGCATGTGATTTACACCCCAATTATTTGGCTACGCGATATGGGATTGCCAGAGCAGAAAAAGAAAATAAAAAACTTCTACTTATTCAGCATCACCATGCGCATCTTGCCGCCTGTATCGCTGAGAACAGACCAAAATTAGAAAGTCCAATTATTGGACTGTGTTTCGATGGCACAGGTCTTGGGACCGATCATGCAATTTGGGGTGGAGAAGTCTTGATTGGCAAACTATCCCAGTATATTCGGCGATTCCATCTAAAATATGTCCCTCTACCTGGTGGTGATGTGACAATCCGAATACCAGCTCGTATGGCTTTGACACATTTGTGGGCGAACAACATTGAATGGGATCCATCTTTCCTACCTGCTCAGGATCTTTGCGTAGAAGAAAAAAATGTATTAAGGACACAACTTACAAAAGGCATCAATTCACCACCAACATCCAGTATGGGTAGATTATTCGATGCCATTGCGTCTTTCATAGGAGTCAGGCAGCGAGTAAATTATGAAGGACAGGCTGCGATTGAAATGGAATCTATGGTTGACTTTTCAATTCAGGATTATTATTCTTTTAACCTAGCAAATGATTTGATTGATGCAGAACCATTATGGAATCAAATCGTTCGGGATTTTCTGGCAAATGCTTCGCCTACCGTAATGGCTTCAAAGTTTCACAATAGTGTCAGTCAATTATGCTTGGACATCTGCCAGGTGATCAAAAAAGAATCCGGAATAACGACTGTCGCTTTATCAGGCGGAGTGTGGCAAAACAAAGTATTAATCAAAAAAACGATTTCTCTTTTGCAGCAGAATCATTTTGAAGTTCTTTGGCACTCAAAAATCCCAACGAATGATGGCGGGATTGCATTCGGACAAGCTTGTATTGCTGCAAATACAATTCTAAATTAAGAAAGAAAATCGAGGTTATTATGTGCTTGGGCATACCTGGAAAAATCATTGAAATAAATCAAACAATTGGCGTGAAAATGGCAAAAATTGATTTTGGAGGCGTAATCAGAGAAGCTTGTATTGAAGCAATTCCTGAGGCAAAAATAGGCGATTACACGATCATTCACGCAGGTTTTGCATTAAATATCCTGAGTGAAAAAGAAGCCTTGGAAACCTTATCACTTCTGCAGGATATTTCAGATTTTAATAATGATCTCGAACCCGATGAACAAGAATTTTAATTTTTCAACATCTTTCCGTAACTCATCACTCGTAAAAAGTGTGATTGATGAAATTCAAAAGACAATCACAAAAAAATGGACTCTCATGGAAATTTGTGGTGGTCAGACTCATGCAATCATGCAATATGGACTCGACCAGATTCTACCCAAAGAATTGGAATTGGTTCATGGACCAGGATGTCCGGTTTGTGTTACACCCTTAGGTCAAATTGATCGAGCACATGCAATTGCAATTCTCCCAAATGTTATTTTTTGCACATTTGGAGATATGCTCCGTGTTCCAGGTTCTTCTGTAGACTTATTTACATTAAGAGCACGAGGAGCACAGATAAAAATTGTATATTCTCCTCTGGATGCAGTAAAAATTGCACAAGAAAATCCTGACAAACAAGTTGTTTTTTTTGCGATAGGATTTGAGACAACAGTACCTGCAAATGCGACCAGTGTCCTGCAAGCGAAAGCGCTTGGGCTTAAAAACTTCTCTGTACTTGTATCACAGGTCAGTGTACCTCCTGCTATGAATGCAATTTTAAATTCTCCTTTAAATCGGGTTCAGGCTTTTCTAGCAGCTGGCCATGTCTGTGCGGTCATGGGGTATTGGGAGTACCATCCAATTGCGCAAAAGTATCATGTACCGATTGTTGTGACTGGGTTCGAGCCATTGGATTTGTTACAGGGCATTTTGAAAGCAATTCAACAGTTGGAAAAAAGTGAATTCTTCGTCGAGAATGCCTACACACGGGCGGTTTCAGAAGCAGGAAATCAGGTCGCTCAAAGAATCATTAATCAGATTTTTGAACCTTGCGATCGAAACTGGCGAGGAATTGGTATAATCCCGATGAGCGGTCTCGGATTACGTAAAGAATATGAAGAATTTAATGCAGAAAATCGTTTTCAAGTCGGGCACATCATGACTCAAGAATCCGAAATTTGTATTGCGGGTGAAATATTGCAGGGTCTAAAAAAGCCTGTTCAATGCCCAGCATTTCGTAAAATATGTTCGCCAACCAATCCATTAGGTGCACCTATGGTAAGTTCAGAAGGAACTTGCTCAGCATATTATCGATATGCGATCAATGTAGAGGAAGACTAAAAAATTAAAATGACAAAAACACCGACAATCACTTTTGAAGGACCGGTTTGTCCAGTTCCTTTACGTCATAATAAATCTATTGTCATGGGACATGGAAGTGGTGGAAAAATGACTGAAGATCTCATCCGCCAGGTCTTTCAGAAAAATTTTTCAAATTCTTTCCTTGATGCTGGAAATGATTTTGCTTCAGTGCAAATGCCGGGTCCTGGAGGTCATCTCTCAATTTCCACGGATGCGCATATTGTGTCACCAATATTTTTTCCAGGCGGAGATATTGGCAAATTAGCAATCTGTGGAACCGTAAATGACATGAGTATGTCAGGAGCCATTCCATTATATTTGACAGCAAGTTTCATATTAGAAGAAGGTCTGGACATTGACATACTGGAACAGGTTGTGATTTCTATGCAGGAATCCGCAAATGAAGCGGGTGTTTTGGTCATTGCTGGTGATACAAAAGTTGTGGAAAAAGGAAAAGGAGATGGCATCTTTATATCAACAACTGGTATAGGCTGGATCTCTGATGACAAGGTCATAGGCGGTGAAAAAGCCCAACCAGGTGATGCAGTGATCATTTCAGGAACAATTGGAGATCACGGTATTGCAGTTTTAACAGCAAGAGGAGAGTTCAGTCTGGAATCAAGTGTACGTTCAGATGTTGCACCATTAAACCACATGATCGCGGAAATACTAAAAGTGGCTCCGGATACACATGTTTTGCGTGATCCAACACGTGGAGGATTGGCTACAACATTGAATGAAATCGCCAGACAATCGAAGGTAGGCATTATAATTCATGAAGAAAGCATTCCGATAACCAATGCCGTACAATCGACTTGTGAATTATTGGGATTCGATCCTTTATATGTCGCAAACGAAGGAAAACTTATTGTAATTGCACCTGATGTACGAAAGAATGAGATTCTGGAAATAATACGAAATACAAAATATGGCAATCATGCCGCAATAATTGGTGAAGTAGTAGAGAGAAACTCTGAAAAGGTAATTTTAAAAACACAAATCGGAACATCACGAATTTTAGATGTTATGGCTGGTGAAATGCTTCCACGTATTTGTTAAAAGCAGGAGCAAATAATAATTTTTATTTGGAGTAAATTTGGAGTGCTATGAAAATTGATTACAGGGAAACCACAAATGATTTATTGAAAAGAATTGACATTCACTCTCAATATGGTTCGAACAATATTGATGAGTGGATGTTGAAAATTATTAACTTACAAAAAGGAATGAATATTCTGGATGTGGGTTGTGGGGCTGGAAAACAATGTTTCTCCTACCACAAATATTTGGGTGGTGATGCAATCATAACAGGTGGAGATGTCAACGAAGAACTTTTAGATAAAGCTAAAAGTGAAAATCTTCGTCTCAAAACCAATATTAAGTTTATTAGTCTTGATTTCAATAAAATTTTTCCGTTGGAACCGAATCAATTTGATTTTGAATCCTGCTGTTTCGCAATTTATTATGCAGAAGATATTCCTTTCACAATTCGTGAGATGCATCGTGTGTTAAAAACAGGTGGTAGGTTATTTACAAGTGGACCAATGCCGGAAAACAAACAAATGTTTTATGATATTATTCGCGAAGCGACGGGAAAAGTAATTCCACCAATGCCCGGCAGTTCCCGATATTCGACCCAAATTTTGTCTGCAATGAAATCTACATTTTCCATGGTTGATATCGAAATTTTTGAAAATCCTCTGGTCTTTGATTCGGTGGAACCATTTTTAGCATATACGAGAGCCTCGCTTTCAGAAGATCGTAAATTATGGGGAAGCTTTTTCCAATCCAAAGATGATTTTGAAAAAATAATGGATTCTATTCATCACGTTTCCTCAAAATGGCTTGACCGGGATGGGAAATTGGTCATGAAAAAAGTTGTCGGTGGTTTTATCGCCACGAAGTAAGGCATTATGAATCAAAATTTACAAATTTATGGGAAAAAAGTTTGTTGCATTGGAGCACATCCTGATGATATTGAATTGGGTTGTGGGGCATTAATTGCAAATATTGTTGGAAAATCAGAAGTACTATGTGTAACACTATCGGATAACCAAAAAAATCCATCACTACTGGGTCTTGTCGATGAACATAAAGCAAGCATGGCTGTTTTAGGAATTGATGCAGATCACGATATGTTACTAGATTTCGAAACCAGACGGTTCCCTCACCAAAGACAAGAAATTCTGGAAACTTTACTGGCGATCAAACGCTCATTTCAACCGGATATCATTCTGGTCCATACGAAGAATGATATTCATCAAGATCACATCACCGTCATGGACGAAGCATTACGAGCTTTTAGAGGTACAACTGTCTTGGGTTTTGATGTTTTGAGAAGTAGTTATGGGTTCTTTCCACACTTTTTGTTTGAAGTAACTGAACAAGATGTTGATAAAAAAATTGCTGCCCTTGCTGAGTATAAAACATACGCCGATCGTTACTATTTTGAATCCTCAATAACCCGCGCAACGATGATCAGACATGGAGCCTTGGCCGAACGTCCTTTTGCAGAAGGGTTTGACTTATTAAGAGTTGTAGCTCAATTTGGTTTTGATTAATTTATCGGTGTTTTACTCAATTATTTAAAACACCTATTTCAATTTGACCATTGATGATTCGAACCGGATATACAATCGTTGGTTCTACTGCCGGCAATGTCAATGCCTTTCCACTTACGATATCAAATTTTGCCCCATGTCTGGGACATGTAATTTGATGGTCTTCAAGTTCACCATCGCCAAGAGGTCCATCATCATGGGTACAGCGGTCCCCAATAGCGTATATTTGCTCTCCAACTTTAAATATTACAACAGGTTCATTTTCAATTTCGATGAAAATCCGTTCACCAGCAGCGAGTTCTTCCACTGGTAATATTCGATAAAAAGTATATTTTTTTGAATCAATTTCCATCCCTACAAATCCGCCAAGTCTTCTTCGATTTCTCCAATTCCGTATATTCCAGCCTTTAAGACTTTAAGTGATAGCAAAGCGCATTTTAATCGCACAGGTCCAAGTTCGATACCTAATAACTCCAAAATTGTATCTTTAGAGATTGCTTTGACTTCGTCGATGTTTTTACCAATAATAGTCTCTAACAAAAGATCTGCGCTGGCTTGTGAAATTGCACAACCATGGCCACTGAACGCAGCATTTGTTATCAGGTTATTTTTGTCTATATTTAAATCGATGCGAATATGATCTCCACATAAAGGGTTTTCATCCTCGTACGAAAAATTATGGGGATCAAGTTCACCTTTATAAATTGGATTTTTATATCGATCAATAATCAATTCTCTGTAAAAATCATCCATTTTTTATGTTCCATTTATCCAAATAAATCAGATGCTATATTTATACCTTCAACTAAACGATCAACGTCCTCATATGAGTTATACAAATAAAAACTCGCTCGGGAAGTTGCTGGGATTCCAAATTTTTCATGCAATGGCATGGCACAATGATGCCCCGCCCGTATAGCTATTCCATGGCGATCAAGAATTTGAGCCACATCATGAGGATGAATTATTCCAAGTTCGAATGCTATAACACCACCTCGGTTATTATTCTTGCCAAAAATTATTAAATTTTCAATTTCGGAGAGTTTTTGAAAAGCATAATTTGTCAATTCGTGTTCATGAAGTGCAATATTATCCATTCCCAAAGCCTGTAAATAGTCAATTGCGGCACCCAAACCAACCGCCTCGGCAATTGCAGGTGTCCCCGCTTCAAATTTATGCGGAAGATCATTCGGTTTAAAACTCCGAAGCAGCACTTTTTTGATCATATCACCACCACCCATAAATGGAGGCATAGCGTCCAACAGCTTCTCTTTCCCATATAGAATTCCAAATCCTGTAGGACCAAGCATTTTATGAGCAGAAAATGCATAAAAATCGGCATCAAGGTCTCGAACATCAACTGGAAAATGTGGAACCGATTGCGCCCCATCAATCATAGTCAATGCCCCAGCCTGATGCGCCAGGTTTATCATTTCTTTAACCGGATTTATGGTACCTAAAACATTTGACATATGGGTAAATGAAACCAACTTAGGAGATTTCTCTAATAGCTCTTTATAAACCTGCAAATTTAAAAGTCCATCATCTGTGACTGTAACAAATTCTAAATTCAGGTGTTTCTCAGCCGCCAGCATTTGCCAGGGAACAAGATTTGAGTGATGTTCCATCTCTGTTAATACAATAATGTCGCCTTCTTCCAGGTTTGTTTTACCCCAAGTCTGAGCGACTAAATTTATTGATTCGGTTGTATTTCTTGTGTAAATTATCTCTTTTTCAGACTTTGCATTAATGAAATTCGCAACTTTTTTTCGGACATCTTCGTACATACCAGTAGCTTCTTCTGCTAAAGTGTGAACTCCACGATGAATATTTGCGTTACTAAACTGATAATACTTGGTCATCGCATCGATGACCACTTGAGGTTTTTGAGATGTCGCTGCTGAATCTAAATAGACTAACGGTATCCCATTTCTAATTTCACGCGCCAAAATAGGAAAATCACTTTTAATTTTCTTTACATCTAAACCCATTGAATACCTTTCATTTCGATGGAAGTTTTACTTTTCTTCAACAGGAGTATCTTGTCTTTTTCTAGGTTTCCGAATTTGAGTAGACGCTTGTGGATACCATAAAATGTGATCAGGTACCATCCAGCCGTCGGTCAAATATACATTTGCACGAAATTGAACTGCAACCATTTTAGGGTCAGTTTGGACTACAATTCCCCTCAACCAACCGCGAACACGTTCACCTTTGCGATCATGATCACAAAAAACTTCCACGATATCACCAACTTCATATTCACTGTCAGGTGCTGGTGGCCGCATAAATGGTGCAGATGTCATAGACATTCCTCCAAAAGATATAATTGCAAGCAAAATAATTCTATCATAGACATCTGTTTCAATAAAAAATTTGGTTGGGTACTTAACCCGTGTAGGCTTTCATTTTATCAGTAATTGATTGTTGGAATCGTTCTCGAACACCTTCAAAGGGGATCCGTTGCATGATTGGATCAAAAAAGCCTTCAACGATTAATCGTTCAGCTTCTAAGCGAGGAATCCCGCGGGCCATCAAATAAAATATTTGATCCGCATCTATTTTCCCAACCGTAGCCCCATGTGTACAACGAACATCGTCTGCAAGAATTTCCAATCCCGGAATCGAATCAGCTCGCGCGTCTCTACTGAGCAACAAATTTCGATTGGCTTGATAGCCATCCGTCTTATCAGCTCCAGGAGCAACATAAATCATACCCTGCCATACTGAACGACTTTTTTCAACCAAAGCTCCTTTAAATAAAAGATCACTGGTTGTGTGCGGAGCTAAGTGGTTTTGTTGAGAATCATAATCCAAATGTTGGTCTTGATCTGTAAAATAAAAACCTGACATTTTTCCGGATGCGCCATCGGCAATTAAATTTAATTCTGCAAAATTCTTAGTGAGATGACCACCAATAGCCCCAAAAATCCAATCTACCGACCCATTTCGGTCCACATTAACGCGCTCATGAGTAAAATTCCAAACATGTCTACCCCAGGATTGAAGTTCAACAAATCGTAAACTCGATCCTGGCCCGACATACATTTCGATATTGCTTGATTGTAAGCTCTGACCATTCGTTTCGGTGTCAGAAGCTACTTCATGAACATATGTAACACTTGCACCACCCTCTAGATAAACCATTACATGAGTTGTATTGGCAAAATCGATGGTTGAACCCCAAATTAAACTATGCAATGGAGATTCTATCGTGATGTTTTTTGGTACATAGAGGAATACACCATTCTGTGCAAGAGCTCCTGTCATTGCTGCAAATTTACCTTCAGATGGCTCAACGATTTTTCCGATTATTTTTTCAACAAGTTGTGGATATTTCAATTCAGCAGTAAGTAAATCAGTAAAAATTACCCCCTGCCCTTCCAAAGCTGGATCAAGATAGGATCTAACATCATTTCCAGAAATTAGGATTTGACCGCCATGTTCTCCATCCGCAAGTGGTTTTAATAAATTGGAAGGAATCGTATCTTTTTTTGTTGAATCATTTGAAGTCGCAAGTTCAAAACGGTCGACTTTCAACATCCTTAAATCTGTTCGCCTCCAAGGATCATCCTTAATGGTAGGTATAAATGTTTTTGAAAAGGATTCCCAGGCTTTATCACGATAGGAATTAATAACTTCGCTACTAGTAATTCGAATTTGATCTTTAGAAAAATTAAAATCCTTATTCTCGCTTCGGGATTTAGATTTATTAATGATAACTTGAGTATTTTCAATCATAGATTCTTCTTTTTCCTTAACAATTCATTTATCCAACAGATCCAGCCATTTGAAGTTGAATTAAACGGTTCATTTCAACGGCATATTCCATTGGTAATTCTTTTACAAGGGGTTCAATAAACCCGGAAACAACCATTGTTGTTGCTTCTTCCTGAGTTAATCCACGACTCATTAAGTAAAATAATTGTTCTTCTCCAACTTTAGATACCGACGCTTCATGGCCTACAGAAACATCTTCTTCATCAATTTCGATGTACGGATAGGTATCCGAACGGCTTTGTTTATCCAGGAGTAGAGCGTCGCAAACAACACTGGATCGGGAATTCACTGCACCTTTATGTACCTTCAATAAGCCACGATAAGAAGCACGTCCATTCCCTTTGCTAATCGATTTTGAGGTAATTTTACTGCTGGTATCCGGAGCAAAATGAAGGATCTTGCCACCTGTATCCTGATGTTGTCCATTCGTTGCAAATGCAACTGAGAGAATTTCACCGTGTGCTCGAGGGCCCATCAAATAACAGGAAGGATACTTCATGGTAACTTTGGAACCCAGGTTACAATCAACCCATTCCATTGTTCCACCTTCCATAACCATTGCGCGTTGAGTCACAAGATTATATACATTCGTCGACCAGTTCTGAATTGTTGAATATCGAACACGCGCATTCTTTTTCACAACAATTTCGATAACGCCACTATGAAGCGAGTCGGTTGTGTACGATGGTGCAGTACAGCCTTCTACATAATGTACCTGTGATCCCTCATCAGCAATGATTAAAGACCTTTCAAACTGACCGATGTTTGCCACATTTAGGCGAAAATATGCTTGTAATGGAAGATCGACTTTCACACCTTTAGGTACATAAACAAATGATCCACCCGACCATACTGCGCTATTCAGTGCAGCAAATTTATTGTCCTCAATGGGTATGACTGTTCCAAAATATTCTCTAAATAACTCGGGGTACTGGCGAAGACCATCTTCAATGCTTAAAAAGATGACGCCTTGTTTTTCCAAATGCTCTTGAATGCTATGGTAAACCATTTCAGATTCATATTGAGCACCCACACCAGCAAGAAATTTTTGTTCTGCTTCTGGAATTCCAAGTTTATTGAATGTGTCTTTTATATCTTTTGGTACATCATCCCAATTACCGCTTGATTTTTCCGAAGGCTTCACATAATAAAAAATATTATCAAGTTCCAATCCAGAAATATCAGCGCCCCAAGTAGGCATTGGTCTTTGCTGGTAATGTTTTAATCCTTTTAATCGATATTCCAACATCCATTCAGGCTCTTTCTTCATCTCAGAAATTTGCCTGACTACATCTTCGTTTAATCCTCGTTGAGTTTTAAAAACCGAATTATCCGGATCACTAAACCCGTACTGATAGTCTCCTAATTGGTTTAAGAACGTATCCTGTGCCTGTTCACTCATGATAATCTCCTAACAATAATTACAGGTTACATGCACTGAGAATTAACCCAATCCATTTACTTTTTCACGGATCCACTCGTATCCATGTTCTTCAAGATGGAGCGCTAATTCACTTCCACCAGATTCGACGATTCTTCCATCCATCATGACATGGACAACGTCTGGTTTTATATAATTTAAAATTCTTTGGTAATGAGTAATAACGAGAACTCCCAAATCTGGTCCTTTAAGCGTATTAACGCCTTCCGAGACAATTTTTAGCGCATCAATATCCAATCCAGAATCTGTTTCATCTAAAATCGCAATTTCAGGTTTCAACATAGCCATTTGCAGAATTTCAGCTCGTTTCTTTTCTCCACCTGAAAAACCGTCGTTTAGATAACGGCCGGCAAAAGCAGGATCCATTTGTAGCAATTCCATTTTTTCTTTAACTTGTTTTCGAAATTCCAGAAGCTGAATCCCCTTATCTTGAGGATTGAGTGCCCTGCGTCTTGCATTAATTGCTGAACGGATAAAATTCGCCACTGTCACACCAGGAATTCCAACTGGATATTGAAAAGCAAGAAAAATCCCTAGTATTGACCGTTCATTTGGCTCTAGCTCAAGCACATTTTGGTCTTTAAATAATATTTCACCTTCAGTAACTTCGTATGCGGGATGACCCATTAATGTATAGGCTAAAGTCGATTTACCAGTTCCGTTTGGTCCCATAATTGCATGAACTTCACCCTTGGGTAAAGTAAGATTTAATCCCTTAAGAATCTCTTTGCCTTCGATACTTACATGCAAATTACGTACAATTAATTCAGTCATTCGTTAAAACTCCTTGCATAAGATAATGTCAATTTCTGTATTGATCGTCAATCAATTTCATTTTGTAAAAATAACTCCAACCAATAGAGTAATGAAGAAAATTATATCACGTCTTTTATTTATGGTCAATTTTTATTATAATAATCATAAATATTGACAATTTTAATAATAAAATGATATACTTCGATTAAATTGGTAAGTTCGAAGCAATATGAGGGTTTATGAAAAGCACACGCGAAAAAATCTTATTGACTTTATTAAAAAAACCTCAATCAACAATAAGCGATTTGGCAGAATCAGTGGATATTAATACAATTTCAGTTCGCCACCATCTCAGCAGTCTTCAAGTTGATAATTTAATTGTTGCCGAAGAAGTTCGACATGGTGTCGGCAGACCGCGATTGGTCTATTCTCTTACAGAAGAGGGGCTTGAAAAATTCCCGACCAGATATTTTCGTTTGACGAATAGAATTCTCAAGCGGGTACGAAAGTCGGTTTCTGATGAACAGGTTGGTGAATTATTTATAGAAATCGCAAAAGATATCGCTTCGGATCACCAAAAACATTTAAAACTTTTGTCTATTGAAGAAAAATTAACTTACATTCAAAACCTATTAGACGAAGAAGGTTTTTACGTTGACTGGGAAAAACAGGATAACCAATATGTGATCAATGAAGTTAGTTGCCCCTATTATCAAGTTGTTTTGAATAATCCAGAGGTTTGTAATTTAGACCAAACCTTAATCAGTGAAATGTTATCAATTCCAGCCAAGAAAATTGAGTGCATTCTTACAGGTGGAAAACATTGTAGTTACGTTATCCCTTTTGAATCGACGGAGAAATTATAGAATGGAAGAAAAACCAGGTTCAAATCGCCCTATTTGGCTTTCAGAAACAACTCATCCAGAATTGAGTACAGAACTCAAGACAAAATTAAGTGAAATTGTTGATCCCGAAATTGGTTTTAATATTATTCAATTGGGATTGGTTAGGAATGTAACACTTGATGATGAAAGAGCTATTATAAAAATGATCTTAACCACACCGTTTTGTCCTTACGGTCCTTCCATGCTTGAGGAAACAAGAGTAAAAGCAGAAGAAGCACTCGGAAGACCTACTTCGATTGATTTTGGAGTAGATCCCTGGGATTTTTCCATGGTTGAAGAAGGATTAATGGATGATTGGGGATTGTACTAGTCAATCTTTGGTGCCTTGTTTATTTTTTCTGTAGATCGATAAAGTGAAAATATTTTAAATAATTTCATTGCCAATCCCATACTGCCAGTAAAATGTATCTTTCCTTGCATGTATTCGGTGACCACATTTTTTTCGCCGGAGAATATTGCGATAGCATCCTTAGCTTCGGCTGTAATGATAATGTCAGGAGATTCATGAAGACCTTCGCGAACCTGGCATTGATTATTGTTAATTGTAATCACCCATTCTCCCCCAAACTGTCCAGTTGCAGCAATTTGAATAACCCCATTAATTTTCTCGTTGGTTAGAGGATCAATACTCGAAGGAATCAGTGCAATAAGATCGTCGATAGTATAAGTATGCATACCAATAAGTCTCCTGGATGAAATTTCTGGTCAATAGTACCACAAGTTGCAAGTGAGAGCATTTAAGAATAATTGATTACTAAAGAAAAATTATTTCCCAAATAAATTGGAGTGATTTCTATTCCGGGAATATTTATCATTTCAATGATTTCTGCATAGTTATAAAATTTGCTTTGCATGTGAAATAATTTTTCGATAAGCGAGATAATTTTAATTTGCCATTTCTCGATATTCGGTTCTTCTATAATAAAAACGCCGTCTTTTGTTAACACCCGTAGGATCTCAAGTAACGTTTTTTTAGGCTCAACAAGACGATGCAAAGTATCGACCATAATGACGATTTTTTTGGAATTGCTTTCAAAAGGTAGATATTCAGAACTGCAACAGATTCCATCCAAGTGACCTTTACTTTTAGCAATCTTTAACATGGGGAGAGATAAATCACAATTTATGGAACTTTTAAATCTATGGCTTAATTGCTTTATTATTCTTCCAGTCCCACCACCTACATCTAACAAAATATCAGATTCAACTCTGTCAATAACCTCACTCCACATGAAATTACTTTGAGTATGAATTAATTTATCATAATAATTGGCAAGAAATTTGAAATCATCTTTCATGAATAATTTATCTAATTATATTTTGATAATGAAATATTGCCTATTGACAAATTAGTAATTTTGTTCTATTATCTTTTATAGAACTTTTTTTCTAATCAGGAGGCGTATGATACACAGCACAACCCAACCCAATCATTTTTCTATTGCTTTTCGAAAGTGGCTCACAAAAAACAGACTTTCTCTAACCAGTTTTATATTGATCATCGGCCTGTTTTCCTTTGAAATTTTCAATTACAGCACCACGGACTTCGCTTTGAGAGACTTGCTAGGGGATTTAAATTTCTTTGGAATTTTCTGGTCGACAATTTTAGCGATTGCATTTTGTGGAATTGATTTTGCAGGAATTGCAAGTCTTTTTGTATCGGATGAACAATCGATCGATCAAAAAGATAATTGGTTTTTATTTGGGGCGTGGTTCCTGGCTGCAACCATGAATGCAATTTTAACCTGGTGGGGAGTAGCCATGTCTCTTACTAATCACACCATTCAAAGTACCTCATTTATCGATCCAAAGACGATTAATCAGGTCGTGCCAATTTTTGTCGCCATCATGGTTTGGCTAACCCGAATTCTTTTAATAGGTAGTTTTTCACTAAAAAACAAAAACCAAAAAAATGGTTCTACTCGGGTTAATAACAATTCCGATATTCGAAGACAGATGAACAGTCATTCAACATTGGCAACACCTATACAAGCCGTTCAAATGAATAGAAATTCTTTCAAATCATCTACAAATAAACCTCAAAACCGAATTGTTAACCGACCTGAACCGGAATATATTCCTGATCAAAATACAATTAGCACACAACAATCCTATAACAAACAAGAACATCATCAATCAAATGTGAAACGGTTTTGATCTAAAAGACACCATTATTATCTTACTTTTTATTCAGGACACAAAAAAGCACCTCTTGAACTATTATCTTCAATGAGGTGCTTTTTCTAAAGTCTACTACCTTGAGGCCAGTGCAATCCGTCAGCTTATTAAATTATTCCGATTCTTTTTCCCACTTGATTAAATATATCCAATACCTTATCTAATTGCTCATCTGTATGGGTTGCCATGTAACTCGTTCTTAATAATTGATGCCCAGGTGAAACAGCTGGACTGATCACCGCATTGACAAAAACGCCTGCATCAAATAATAATTTCCAAAACAAAAAGGTTTTTTCATCATTGCCAACAATGATTGGTATGACTGGTGTTTGTGAATTTCCAATTTCGAAACCGAGTTCAATATAACCCTTTCGCATCTTTTTACCAATTTCATTAACCCTTGCTATTCGTTCTGGTTCATCGCGCATAACATGTAACGCGGCCAATGCTGCTGCAGCGTTTGAAGGTGGAATACTAGCGCTGAAAATCAAAGATCGGGCGTGGTGTTTTATATAAGAAACGACATCCTCATCACCCGCAATAAATCCACCTAAAGATGCAAATGACTTGCTGAATGTAGACATGATCAAATCAACATCTTTCGTTAAACCAAATTCTGCTGCAGTGCCGTGCCCATCGCATAATACTCCCATGCCATGTGCATCGTCTACCATAATTCGAGCATTATATTGTTTTGCCAAAGGAACAATTTTATTTAAAAGAGCAAGATCACCTTCCATACTAAATAGACCATCTACAACAATCAGACGTCCACAATCCTCTGGTAAAGATTTTAGCACGCGCTCAAGATGAAACATGTCATTATGACGAAAACGTTCAATTTTTCCATAACCTAAACGAGCTCCATCCACGATCGATGCATGGTCATCTTTATCCATGACTACGACATCATTTTTTGCCACTAAAGCTGAGACTGTGCCCAGGTTTACTTGCATTCCAGTTGAAAAAACCAGTGCACTCGATTTTCCAACCCATTCTGCAAGTTCATGTTCTAACTGTTCATGAATTTCAAGTGTGCCATTAAGGAATCTGGAACCGGTGCAGCTTGTTCCAAAGCGCTCAATAGCTTTAATGGCCGCTTCACGTACTTTTGGATGCGTGGTCAAACCCAAATAATTGTTAGACCCACACATGATTAATCGATGCCCTTTATATTCGACTTCAGTTCCTTCGTTCTCAGTTAGTGGAATAAAATAAGGATAAATGCCATGCGCTATCGCATCCTTGGCATCCGTAAATGAAAAACATTTGTCAAAGATATCCATCAATCCCTCATCCTCATCTCAAAATTCAATATAATAATGCTTAACTATTTATTGGGTTGAGACATTATACCTTTAAAAGTATGTCAAAAATTAAATATTTTAATAATATTGATCTTTGGAGAATAAATGGATCATTTTTATGGTGGGGTCGAGGCTGGAGGCACAAAATTTGTCTGTGTAATAGGAAATAGTCCCAACGAAATTCTTGCCGAGGAAAGATTTTCCACGACTTCCCCTCAAGAAACGATTCAAAGAACAATTAAATTCTTTAAAACAAAAAAAGAGGAATTAAAAATTGAACTTACTTCTATAGGCCTGGGTTGTTTTGGTCCAATAGGCCTTGACAAGAAAAGCAGTGATTATGGTTTTATCACCTCGACACCAAAACCAGGATGGAAGAATACAGACATAATTGGACCATTACAAAAAGCATTAAAAGTGCCAATTATCTTCGATACAGATGTAAATGCTGCCGCAATTGGAGAAGGGAAATGGGGAGCAGGAAAAAATATATCTAATTTTATATATTTCACAATTGGAACCGGTATTGGTGGTGGCATTATTATCGACAATCAACCTGTTCATGGATTAATTCATCCAGAAATTGGCCATATTCTCATCTCAAAAAACCCAATGGATCAATTCACAGGGAAATGCCCTTTTCATGAGAATTGTTTTGAAGGTTTGGCGTCCGGTCCGTCAATACAAGAAAGATGGAACATTTCTGCGGAGGAATTACCGCCACATCACCAGGCATGGGACTTTGAAACAGAATATATTGCAAAAGCATTAAGTATCATAATATGTACAATCTCACCGCAAAGAATTATTTTGGGTGGTGGTGTAATGCAGCAATTGCATTTATTTCCAAAAATACAATCCAAAACGATCGATTATTTGAATGGTTACATTCAGTCTGCGTTGATTCTGGAGAACATTGAAGATTATATTGTTCCCCCAAAATTAAAAAATAAAGCTGGAATGTTAGGTGCAATTGCACTAGCCCAATCAGCTGTTAATTAAATTCCCTTTTTTTATCCTAATTTAAACACAGACTATTAATTTGAAGTAAACCTTTAATAATCAGCCACCATAGATTTTCTAAAAATTAAATAAGATCATTATAAATGGCCAAATTCTTCTAGTTTTCTAACTTTTTCCATTCTTCTTACGAATCTAATATCATCATCTTTAGTAGCTGATAAAAATGCCTGGGTAATTTCATCTGCGAGTGCAATTCCTATAATGCGTGCCCCTAAGCACAAAACGTTTATGTGGTCATGTTCAACACCTTGATGCGCAGAATAATGGTCATGACATAATCCTGCAATTATGCCCTTCATCTTATTCGCGGCAACACATGCGCCTATTCCTGAACCACAAATCACTATACCCCTATCAGCAACGCCTCTGTTAATTGCATCTCCAACTTTAAATACATAATCCGGAAAATCTACGCTGACATCACCATTATCGGTTCCAAAATCAATAATTTCATGTCCTAATGCTTTAGCGCTTAAAATTACAGTATTCTTTAAGGGAAACCCACCATGATCACATGCTATTGCTACGCGCATTTTCTCTCCTGTCCATTGAGGCGCCACAGATGCACCTCTAAGTTTTCATTATTCAAATACTTTTCCAGAGAACAGATATATTGTTAAATTATTTTTCAATTAACAAATTTTATAATAGGACTACTTTTTATAACGTCCATATTATACAATCCATATTTCATATAGTATAACTTCAAGATGGTTTATCCAACAAAATTTTTCTAGAGAATACTAATTCAATGGATATATTTAAAAAATATCAACCTCAAGTTTCAATCATGATTGTAATTTTATCAATCATATGGATTGGTTTTACTTCCTATGAATCATTTCATCGGGATCCTTCTATTCTCAATTCCCCACAAGTAGGTTTTTTAGCTCCCAACTTTGAATTAAAAGATCTTCAAGGTAATACACAGAAGCTTTCAAATTATACAGGAAAACCAATAATGATCAATTTTTGGGCGAGTTGGTGCAAACCTTGCCAGGTTGAAATGCCGGCAATCCAAAATTCATTTCAAGAACATTATCCAGATATTATTTTTCTATCTGTTAATAGCACAAAACAAGATTCTATAAGCGCTGTGTCCGAATTTGTAAAAAATAAACAATTGGATTTTCCTGTCTTATTAGACATACAAAATGCAGTCGGCTCACTTTATAGGATCCAAGCCCTTCCAACCACTTATTTTATAAATTCAAAAGGGGTAATTCAGGAAATTATTATCGGAGGGCCAATGTCAGAAACATTATTAGAGATTCGCCTTCAGAACATTTTAGAGGAAAATGATGTTTCCAATAATTAATATTGGTCCCTTAGCCATTCAATCATCTGGATTTATCATCATTCTAGGTATCTGGTTTGGTATCTCAAGTATTGAAAAAAATTACCATAAATTCATTTTATCTCAGAAGAATTTTATGACAGATATTTACTGGGCATTATTTTCAATTCCGATTTTTTCAAGAATATCGTACATTATTCAATATCTGAATGATTTTCTTGACCACCCTAAATCCATTTTTTCGCCTAACCTTTCATTATTTGATCCTTTATCTGGTGTTATTCTTAGTGCAATTCTCTTATTGATTCTTCTCAAGAAAGATAAAATCTCCATTGAGTCTTCAATCAATGCGATGACATCTGGAATTTCGTTATTTCTGATTTTTTATTTCATTTCATTGTTGGCAAATGGCGAATATTATGGAATCTCAACAACCGTACCATGGGGAATAGTCTTGTGGGGTGTACCCCGTCATCCTCTTCAGATATATTATGCAATTGCATTTATGGGTATTTATTTTTGGATTAGGAATTCTCTTCGAACGAATCTTATCAATGACCTTTTTACAAAATTTATAGTTGCTATATCCATAATGTTCATATTTTTGGATTTTTTTCGTGGAGACAATCAAAATATCGTTGGTGGCATTCATATTATCCAGGTTCTAGGTTTGATTGCACTAATCATTTCTCTATTAAAACTTAATTTGAAACAAAAAACTAATTCCACGGATTACGCCGAATAAAAAAAAGATCTTCTGAAAAAGTGATCTATTTGTTTCGTGTCAACAAAAAATTGGTCAATTCCAATAACGCTTGATATGCTTTTTTATCTGAGATTTCAACAGCATTTAGCGATTGAATCGCAAGATTAGTGTAATGTTTTGTCACACTTTCCGTATACTTTTTTGCTCCAAGATTTTCAAGGATCATTGCTCTTTCATCAATCTCGTCATCATTTATTGGTTTTTTGCAAAATTTTTCTTTAAGCTCAGGCATTTTTTCAAAAGCAAATACAACAGGTAGTGTTTTTTTACCGGATTTTAGATCTGACGATCTTGACTTACCAGTCAATGGTTCCTCCCCCCAAATCCCTAAATAATCGTCTTGCGCCTGAAACGCTAACCCCAATGCTTCCCCAAAAGTGTGTAAATGTTTTCGGTTAGCAATTGTTGTTTGAGCAACAATTGCACCTATCTCGGTTGATGCCGCCAATAATGCAGCAGTTTTACCTGAAACCATTTGAAAATAATTGTCACTTGAAATTTCTTTGTCGTTCTCAAATGTCATATCCAAATACTGTCCACCAGTTAATGAAACACAGGTTAAATTGAATACTTTTATGGATTCATAGGCAACTTCAATATTTACTAGGTTCCCAAGATCTAATATCCCCAACTGTGAAAGAGAGAACATTGCATCACCAGTATTAATAGCTTGTGATAATCCCCATAATTTCCAAACTGTATTGCGACCATGCCGAAATTCTGATTGATCCTCAATATCGTCATGAATTAATGAAAAATTATGTAAGAGTTCAACTGCGGCTGCGGCTGGAAGTGCTTTTTGCCATTCTCCACCACAAATCTTTGTGGACAATAATAGAATGATCGGCCTGATTCTCTTCCCTTTTTGTTTTTCAATGCTATTTGTCCACCCCATATGATAGGACATCATTTCCACAATGCCAGTGTATTGTTGGGGAATTTTTTTATAAACCATATCCTTCAGAGTATCTTCAATTTTAGGCAACATTTCTATCATTAATGAGTCTAAAATCATGATGGCTTCTCTGATTTCAATATTTTTGAATTCTGAAATTGCGCTATATTTTGAGAACCAGTCACAAACATCGAAATTCTAATAATTCTTTCGATTATTTTTACTTCATTCGATAAATCATCAATTGATGCGACTGCCTTCTTTAGGAAAGTACTTGCCATCCCAGCCAAATTTGCACCAATTGCGATGGATTTTGCAATATCCATTCCTGTTTGCAATCCACCAGATGAAATAATCAATGCATTAATCTTTTTTTCTACTAGTTGCAATAAAGCATCTGCCGTTGGTATACCCCAATCGCGAAATGATTCTGCTACACGAATATCCCCTTCGTTTTTTAGACGATAACGCTCGACCTGGGACCACGATGTGCCACCAGCACCCGAAACGTCAATACCAGAAACCCCGACATTCACTAATTTTTCAGCTAAATCCGAAGAAATTCCCCATCCAACCTCTTTAATGATAACCGGTTTGTTTAATAACTTACAAATTTCTTCAATTTTATTAAGCAAGCCTCCAAAATTCGTATTTCCGTTTAATTGAATAGCTTCTTGTAGTGGGTTCAGGTGCAAGATTAATGCATCTGCGTCTATCATATCGATGGCTTGTTTGCACTCATCTAACCCATACCCATAATTTAATTGCACAGCACCAATGTTGGCAAAAAGTAAAATAGAAGGAGAGTATTTTCGAATTTTGAAGGATTCTGACAAATTCGGATTATCAATTGCAACACGTTGGGAACCTACACCCATTGCTAAACCAAATTTTTCTGCAATAATTGCCAATCTTTGATTTATCTCAGCTGCTTGTGTCGTTCCCCCGGTCATTGAGGAAATTAATATTGGCAGACGGACCACTTTTCCAAATATTGATTGAGCAGTATCAACTGCTGAAAGATCAATTTCAGGTAAGGCGTTGTGCAAGAAATGAAATGCGGACAATCCTGTTGATCTTTCCGAAGAAACATCTTCGTCCAAATTAATATTTATATGGTCTTTTTTTCTTGAGATTATTGACGAATCGCTCATTTTTTTTCCTGATTCATAATATTTTATCAGTATATCAAAACTACCGACCAAATAACTTTATAACTCGATAATCATTGACAATCTTGCGATTCCACTTGACAGAATACAAAGGCAAGATACAATTTTCAAATAAGCAGCCCTGTTTTTCGTAGGAGGATCTAATGAGTGAAGTCTTTGAAAAAGTGAAAGCAATCATCGTGGATGTTTTAAAAGTTGATGAAAATGAAATAGAAATGGATACGCGTTTCATTGAAGACTTGAAAGCCGATTCAATGGATCAATTTTTCCTTATTGATGGTTTCAGCGAAAAATTTGACCTGGATATTCCGGATGAAAGTGCTCGCCAAATCAAATCCGTTGGTGATGCAGTTCAATATATTGAACAAAATATAAAATAAATTTTTTTGTTAAGACTCATAGAATGTGCCTTTATGGCACATTTTTAATTAACGGATAAGCATGCTTGCAATTTCTTCGGGATGGTGGGCAATCTGTACTCCAGAAACCCGTAATGCATGTATTTTCTCTTCAGCAGTACCTTCTCCACTTTCAATAATTGCACCAGCATGTCCCATCCTTTTTCCGGGTGGTGCCGATTCTCCCGCAATAAATGCCACAACAGGTTTGGTCATATATCGTGCAATGTAATCAGCAGCTAATTGCTCCTCGTTTCCGCCAATTTCACCAATCATTACTACTTGGTCGGTTTCTGGATCCGCCTCAAATAGTTCTAAGGTATCAATAAAATTTAAACCATGTACAGGATCTCCACCGATTCCAACGCAAGTACTGCTACCAATATCATTTGCGAGCATTGCATAAAGCACTTCATAAGTCAGTGTTCCTGATCTTGAAACGACACCTACATTTCCAGGTTTGGTGATGTTTCCAGGAATTATGCCAACTTTAGCTTGACCTGGTGTAAGAAGTCCAGGACAATTTGGTCCAACCAGATAAACTTTTTTTTGATCAAGAAATTTCCTTACCTGGATCATATCTCTTACGGGAACCCCTTCAGTAATGCAAACAATTAAAGGAATTTCCGCATCAGCAGCTTCCAACATTGCATCTGCAGCATATCTGGCGGGAACAAAAATAACACTCACATTTGCACCAGTTGCATCTTTCGCTACTTTTACTGAGTCAAAAACAGGAACTTTACCATCAAAAATCCAGTCTCCTCCTTTTCCAGGAGTTACACCAGCAACGACATTGGTTCCATATTGAAACATCTGCCAGCTATGAAACTGGCCTTCATTTCCAGTAATACCTTGGATTAAAACACGCGATGCTTTATCAACCAGGATGCTCACAATTCACCTCCAGTCGCGAGTAAAACTGAGGTCTTTGCTGCACTCACCAAAGAATCTGCAGTTAATATTTCCGAGTCACATAACAACCTTCTACCTAACTCTTCATTCGTGCCGACCAACCGAACGACAATAGGAATTTTTATTTTTGTTTGTTTAATTGAGGACAATAATCCCTTTGCAACTTCATCACATCGGGTAATTCCTCCGAAAATATTTATTAAAATTACTTTAACTTTTGGATCAGAAAGAATTATTCGTAATGCAGCAGAAACTTTTTCTGCACCAGCACCCCCACCAATATCAAGGAAATTTGCTGGAGATCCACCATTCTGCTGAATGATATCCATTGTAGCCATTGCTAAGCCGGCACCATTTACCATGCAACCAATTTCACCATCCAGTTTTATGAAAGACAAACCATATTTCCTGGCTTCCACCTCTGCTGGGGCTTCAATATCTAAATCCCTAAATTCAATTAAATCCGGATGGCGAAAAAGTGCATTATCATCAATTATCATCTTTGCATCTAATGCCATCATCCGTTCATCTTTGGTAATTACCAGTGGATTAATCTCTGCTAATGTCGAATCTGTTTCCCAAAATGCATGATATAACCCGTGCAATATTTTTATAAAATTTTTCCAATAGACACGGGGTAAGTCAATACTTAAAGCTACATCCCTCGCTTGAAAATCCTGAAGTCCCAATAATGGATCGATATTATATTTAATGATCTTTTCTGGCGATAATTGTGCAACTTCTTCTATGTCAACTCCACCAGATGCAGAAGCAACAATCATCGGGCAATTGTTGGACCGATTGTTAATAATTGCCAGATAGATTTCCTGTTCAAAATTTACTGCTTCGTCTACCAGGATCTTTCTAACTGGTAATCCTTTAATTTCCATTCCAAGAATATCGGAAGCAAATTTCATGGCTTCGTTCGGATCTTTAGCTAATTTTATTCCCCCCGCTTTACCTCTACCTCCGACAAGTACCTGTGATTTGATTACAACCCTTCCGCCTAATTCTTCAGCTATTTGCTTCGCTTCAGAAGCAATATTTGCAACCCTCCCCTTGGGAATAGGCACCCCAAATTGTTCAAATATCTTCTTGCTCTGATATTCGTGTAATTTCATTACATCTCCGATCTATTACAAAGAGAATTACTATGGAAAATTATAATGATCGAACTATAGCAATTAACAAGATGTACAATGACAAAAAAATGTTCCAACCAATGAAAAACAACCGGGAAAATTTTCCCGGTTGTTTTATTCGTTAATTTATCCCTTTAAGAAATCCTCGAGTGCAGATTTACTGATTCGATAAGCAGATCCAATTTTTCTTGCCTTTAAATCTCCTGCTTGAATTGCCGCAAGGACATCCTCTTCTGATACACGCATGACTGTCGCTGCTTCGGCTGGAGTCATCACATCACCCATTCCATTTCCAGCGTTTGTAGATTGAGGTGTTCCACTCGATCCTGCATTTGAACCAGTCATTCCACTTAACGATTGAGAAATTACACTTCCTAACCCGACACCAGCACCAATGCCTGCTGTCAAACCAGCTCCGCCACTCTCGTTTCGTGCAGCTTCTCTAAGTGCGTCAGCAGCTTGTAGCTGGGTGTATGTTTGCATATCAAGCATACCCATTGCACGAAGTTCTTCAGCTGATTTATCAGATGGCTTAAGATTTGCAATATAGAACGATTTTAATAATAGGCCAATTGCAGCAAAATCGTCCTGAACTTTTGCACGTACCCCTGCCCCAAGTTCTTCCGTCAGTCCAATCAATTCAGCTACGCTCTTTCCTGCAGCAGTCTCTCCTAAAAGATCTTGTAATTTAGAAAGTAGCATGGATCGCAATCGGCCTTCAATTTCCGCCATCCGGTAAATACCATTTGCGCCTACAATTTGTGTGACAAATTGCTGTGCATCTTTTACTTCAAAACTATAAGAGCCAAAACCCTGTAAAAGTGCGACACCTAATCCCATTCCTGGGTTACGGACAAGAATTGGTTGAGGTGTACCCCATTTTCGATCGACAAATTCGCGCATCGAAACATAATACACTTCAGCTGTAAATGGTGTTCTGTCATTAAAAACTTTTCCGATCAGGTCGACTAATTTTGGTATATTGGCGGTGACAATTGTGTGCCTGCCTGGACCAAATTCGTCGAGAGCGCGACCATCTCTAAAAAATATTGCTTTTTGGGATTCTCGAACAATCACCTGAGATCCGATTCGTAAATCTGCAATTCCGGTCTCAGGAAAACGATGAACGATTTCATCTTTCATTTCGCTTGGATATTCGATAACATCAAATATTCTTGCCATTTTTAATCTCCATAAAAAGAACTATCTGTTATTTAAAAATCAGGAATTTTCACCTGAATTGATTCCACCCATCAAAACCTCAGAACGAAGGTTGAAAGCATCCACCGTTTGTTGAGCCAAACTCGTCAGATGTCGAATAGATGCAGGTAAACCATCCGACCCAATAGATGTTTCTACATTGTCGACTGCCCGGCTTACTTCATCTACTGAATTTAATAATGCGAGATCGTATTCATAGACTTTTGCCAGTTCTTCCTCCCTGATTTTTACTGCATCAAAAAAGGGTGAATAACCATAAGATGCATGGCGGATTCGATCCACAAATTGTCGAATTTTTATGGCAGCTCGTTCTAAATCATCAATAAACATAATTCCGCCCGTGCTGATTAATTCGGTTTGTAAAGCAGATATTCTTTGCCACTGTTGCTCGAAACGATCCGCAATTGCTTCTCTCAAGAGTTTATCGGATGCCCTTCGGTTTTCTCTTTCAATATAGCCATTAAACCCAGGAATCTTACTCAATAGTTTCCTGATTACATCCTGGTTATCAGTTATTCGTCCAAATAAATCGCTCATCTTTCCTCCTATACGAACATAAATACCCTGAGTAGATCTAATCATAATTATTATAGCGCAAACTAATTATTTTATTTTAAAAATATCATTGTTTAAAAGCTTATACGAATATTTTTAAAGGAAGTAGCAAATAGGTTTGGTTTTCTAAAACATGTTTTTTGACTAGCCTGTAAGGAATTTGTAAAGTAAATCTCTTGAAATGTTACTCTTTTGACTTATAATATGCTTATCGTAAAGATAAATATTTTTGAAAGGAGGAAAATACGATGTTGTTTGCACCGAAAGAAAAAGGTCAAGGTTTAGTTGAATATGCTTTAATTCTTGTTTTAGTAGCCGTTGTTGTAATTGTTATTCTTGCCCTACTTGGCCCGGCAATTGGTAAAATCTTTAGCAATATTGTTACTGCTATCTAGTAGTAATAAGCAAAGAGATAAAAAAGAGATCTCGTTTATTTGAGATCTCTTTTTTTTAAAAATCATATTTTTTTCAAAACTTACATATAAATTTTACATAAAAAAATTCTCTTTTCCTATTTACTAATGCTTTATCGTTGTATAATCATTTTTATCATCGACAATCCCAACTCCTCATACTTTGGCACAATTTATGCATAATAATCTCAGTGAGGAGAAGGAACGGGGAGGAAAACTTTTCGTAGGTGACCTCCCAAGGTCTTTTTTTCAATCTACCGTATAATTAATTTATTATTTTTTGTTTCCCTAAGAATATAAAAAGGAGACGTAAGCATGGCTAAAAGTGGACAGAAAAGCGGTCGAATTATTATTATTATTGCACTGGTGATATTAGTTGTCGTTTTGGGACTCGCGTATGCGTACATCCAATTCCGACCTCTTTTACAACCAAAATCGGAGTCTGTACAACAAGCACAGGTCCAAGTTGAAGAGATGGTAAACATTGTCATTACCACACAATCAATACCACGTGGAGAAGTTATCACGGAAAATGTAGTTGCATTGATACCTTTTCCAAAGAAAGAGCTAGTTGAAGGTACTTTTCTAACATCACTTGATCAAGTGATTGGAAAAAAAGCGATGTATCCATTAGAACCTCGTATGCCAGTGACCTCAAGTTTATTACTAGATTCTGTTACCGGTGGTTCCATTGCTTCCTTTGATATTCCAGTGGACAAGACAGCTTTATCAGTTCCTATCGACAGAGAAGCTTTGGTGGCATTTGCACCGCAACCAGGTGACCATGTGATGGTAATTGGTTGTCTGTGGCTGATCGATATGGATCCGGAATATCAGACGAAATTGCCCAACTTTACAGCATCTGTAACAAAGCAAATCTTTAATGCAGAATCTACTGTTGAGTCATTGTCAATTAACATTCAAGGCGGTTCTGATGCATCGGCACAAGGTAGAACAGAGCTTGATCCCACATTAAATGAACCAATTTATGTTCAACCTTCAGAAGCTCAGAGACCAAGATTGGTATGCCAGAATGTGATCCAGGACGCAATTATATTGCGTGTCGGTGATTTTCCAATAGATGGCGTTGAGAAAGTGACAACCGAACCAACCCCAGAACCAGTTGCTGGTCAAGAACAAGTTGCTCCGGAACCAATACCGGATCCTGATATTGTTACATTAATTGTCTCTCCTCAGGATGCAATATTGATGAGTTATCTGCGCCAATCAAACATTTCTTATACGCTCGCTTTGAGAAATCCTAATAACATTCAAGAAATTGTAACTGATGCTGTTAC
>PHBS01000202.1 GCA_002841995.1 Chloroflexi bacterium HGW-Chloroflexi-8 | reverse complement strand
TTCCTGGTTTGTATTTTCCGGGACATTTCTTTTTGCAGCATTAGGAATTCTACCAGGTCTATATATAGCTGCAACCTGGTCATCGATGCGCCTCGGTAAAATTCGTTCTTCCTTCCGTCAATCACTTGCTCAACACGGCCAGGTTCTTGTACCGCTTGGTTTGATGGCCTGGATTGTTTTTACCATTTCCTTTGCATTTGTAAAATTTGCTTATGTTCTCCCAGCAATTTCTGATCCATTTGGTTGGGGCTGGAATCTGGTTGGGATTTCAAAACCTGCAGGTGTTGGTGCAGCGAATTATTTTAGCTTGATTTTGCAAGTGATTGTGCTGACAGTAGGCCTCTTCTGGTCCAGCCGAGTAGCAATTCGGATTAGCGAATCAATACGACAGGCTATTCCGATGATTTCTTTTGCAGGATTATTTTCGCTGATCATTCTCTGGTTGCTGGTAGGATAAATCATGAAAAACGAAAATTTAGCACGTTTGATCGTCCTCCTTTTTATAATAATCGCTGTTGCCATTCCTTTTAGTGGCAGATGGTTAAATTCAAGGAGTCAGGAATCTGTGATCGAACTGCATGCAAACATGCCGGAAAATGGTGGGTGGAGCGTTGAGACAATTCATGCACAAGCAGGGCAGCCCATCCGATTACATATAACAAGTGACGATGTCGTTCACGGTTTCGCTATTGGAAAATCCGAAGTGCCAGCACTCGAAATAAAACCAGGCGAATATACAGTCACCGTCCTGAAATTTGATCTGCCAGGTAAATACATCTTTTACTGCAATCGATGGTGTGGTCCAAATCATTGGCGAATGCGCGGTACGATTGAAATAGAAGGTGATAAAGATCCAATTCCAGCAGCACCAAAACCTTTGTTCCTGCAATTGGGAATTGACCTTGACTCACCTGAAGTAGCCGAAGTTGTCCCCACTAATAAAGCTGCTGCTGAACTTGGTGCAAAGCTGAAAGATATTCTACCGGTATATGCATCCGAAAGTGATACCTATCTAACGAATAGTCCTGCCAAATTGTGGTTGCGATTTCGGGCTGATCCAGCTCTTTCTAAAATAAGCGATAATGATTTGTGGAACGCAGTTGCATGGACCTGGCAGCAGCAAACCTCACCTCAAGCTCTCAAAATTGGGTTCGACCTCTATTCAACAACTTGCGCAGCCTGTCATAGTGAAACAGGACAAGGGAATGGTGTGATGGTACGCGATTTGCCTACATGGGATCCAAGCATCCATAAAACGAATGAGACCCCCCATCAATTAACTGGAGAGGGATTATTCAGTCCTCCTGATTTTACAGATCCCAAAATATTACTTGGCGTTAGTCCTGCGTTACTTGAGGGCAAAATTATCCGTGGTGGAATGGGTACTGGAATGCCGTATTGGGGATCAATTTTTACAACAGATCAAATTAAAGCACTGGTCAGTTACCTTTATGGCTTTGCTTGGGGTGATATAGGAGGAGAAGAATAAAATTTCCCAAATTTGGAATTCTCCCCTTGTATGTATGAATATGGTTCTGAATTATTTTTCGAAAGGATTTTGGTGAAAAAAAATATGATAACTCAAACCTCGCCAATTATTCACGTTCTCCTGGCTGATGATCATGCCATTGTCCGAGCCGGTGTTCGGAAATTTCTGGAACATAGCCCTGATATTAAAGTGATTGCAGAAGCATCTAACGGTCAAGAAGCATACAAATTTTTAGAACATACTAAAACCGATGTGGCCGTACTTGATATTCATATGCCAATTTCCAGTGGCATTGACGTATTAAGGCAAATAAGAGTCCACAGATGGCCAATTGGAGTCCTAATTCTCACATCCTATGATGACGATCCTTATATATCCGCGGTTCTTCGAGCAGGCGCAGATGGTTATGTGCTCAAAACAGCATCACCAGATGAAATTGTTAACGCTGTTCGCGATGTGTATAAAGGTAAGTCTGTTTTGGATGCGTCCATCTTGCCCAAGGTATTTGCCCAATTTAATCCTTCGAAATCAAAAGAATTTGATCTTTTGACAGAACGTGAAATTGAAATACTCGCATTGGTGGCTAAGGGACTTACGAATAAAGAAGTTGGTAAAAACTTAACGATCAGCGACCGTACTGTTCAAGGTCATATCGCCTGTATTTTCGAAAAATTACAAGCCAAAAACAGGACAGAAGCTGTGATGCGCGGTTTATCATGCGGCCTGATCCACATTCCGGATGGAATGAAGGGAAATCCCATCAATTTTTATATTTAAAACTGGCTAAATCTTTATTAAAGAATAATCCATTTTAATTCTTTTGGAATTGCTATCTCTCAAAATTGGACGAATAAATTGAATAATTTCTCATATATTTATATGGGATGAACGATGCTAAGTTGCTACCATGGGTGGAAAACATAGCTTCGTCCGTGCTATGATATTATCTGATGGATCATAGAAACTGATATTGAATGAATTGTATATAAGCAAAATCGGAAAGACCTGAAAAAAAGGATTTAATTTTGCTCATTATTATTAATATATTTTCTCAATTTTCAAGGAGTAACGACTTTGGCTGAGAAACAAAAACACCATGAGATGGAAAACAACCCGATCGAAAAAGATCCCGTGTCTATGCACAAACATGACTCGATGGATAATTCCGCACAGCTTGAAAAAAATACTCAACATGATCATTCAATGCACAACTTGACTGCAGAAGAACATGCTCACATGGATCCAAACGAACATACCAAACATAATATAATCTCTACCCAAAGCGGTTCGGATGAACACGAAGGCCATGGTACCGCTCATGCCGACCACTCAGGTCACGAGCAAATGTTCCGGCGAAAATTCTGGGTATCATTAATCCTCTCCATCCCAGTCATACTATTCAGCAGCGGACTTCAGATGATGTTGGGGTTCTCTCTTCCAAATTTCCCGGGCAGTCAATGGTTGGCACCAATCTTTGGGTTGGTTGTGTTTTTCTACGGGGGTTTACCTTTCTTAAAAATGGCTGTACCTGAATTGAAAAACCGTCAACCTGGGATGATGACATTGATCTCGTTGGCGATATCGGTTGCTTTCATCTATAGTTTTGCTACCCTATTTATTCCCGGACAAATGGATTTCTTTTGGGAACTTGTCACGTTGATCGTTATTATGCTTTTAGGTCACTGGATCGAGATGCGGAGCGTAAGGCAAGCTTCCGGTGCTCTTAACGCACTCGCCAAGCTAATGCCGGATACTGCTGAACGCATTCGAGCGGATGGTGGGACGGAAACCGTTTCAGCCAGTGAAATCACCAACGGTGACCTGGTATTGGTGCGACCCGGTGCTACTATCCCAGCCGATGGTGAAATTGTAGATGGTGAATCCTCAATTAATGAAGCTATGATAACCGGAGAATCGAAACCAGTTTCTAAAACCGTTGGAGCAAAGGTGATCGCAGGAGCAATCAATGGAGATGGCAGCCTGCGCGTAAAGGTGAACGCCACTGGCGACCAGACCGCCCTGGCAGGTATTATGCGACTGGTTGAGCAAGCCCAACATTCAAAGAGCCGGACACAAATTTTAGCCGACCAGGCTGCCGGTTGGTTATTCTATATCGCTCTTGGTGTTGCGTTAATCACCGCAGTTGCCTGGACGATTGCTACAGGTTTTAATGTAGGCGTGATTGAACGTGTTGCGACGGTGCTTGTCATTGCCTGTCCACATGCACTAGGATTAGCAGTGCCGCTGGTAGTAGCTATCACGACTGCAATCGGTGCTTCCAATGGCTTATTGGTGCGTGACCGTTTAGCCCTGGAAAAAATGCGCGTAGTAGATATTGTTTTATTTGATAAAACCGGCACTTTAACCGAAGGACGATTCGGCGTGGTAGAAATCGCAACCATAAATAAACTAAGCGAGGACGAAGCTTTGGCTTTGGCTGCAGCCGTGGAAGGTGATTCAGAACACACAATTGCTCGTGGTATCCGAACCAGTGCAGAAGAGCGTCATTTAACTCTGCCGGATGTTCATGATTTTCAAGCAATTCAAGGTCGTGGAGCCAAGGCACACACCAGCAGTCATATGCTCTATGTTGGAGGCCCACGTCTTTTGGAAATGCTTGATTTACATTTACCTACCTCCCTGGAACAATTCGAAAAACAAGCCAGTGAAAAAGGACAAAGCGTAGTGCATTTGATCCGTTCAAACCATGATGCCAGCCTGAGTGAAGTTTCTGCTTCTTTTGCCTTGGCTGATGTGATCCGTCCTGAAAGTCTTGAAGCGGTTCATAGACTCCATGACATGGGTGTACAAGTGGCTATGTTGACTGGTGACAGCCAGGCTGTGGCAAAATCAGTCGCCGAAGTATTGGGTATTGATACCTATTTTGCAGAAGTTTTGCCTGAAAATAAAGATGCGAAAGTAAGTGAACTACAAAGTCAGGGAAATCGGGTCGCCATGGTGGGCGATGGGGTAAACGATGCTCCGGCGCTTACTCGTGCAGATGTAGGGATTGCAATCGGGAGTGGCACAGATGTGGCAGTCGAATCTGCTGGAATCATCCTGGTACGCAGTAATCCTTTGGATGTTGTTAAGATCATATCGCTCAGCCGTGCCAGTTATCGCAAAATGATACAAAACCTGGTGTGGGCTGCCGGTTACAATGTGTTTGCGCTGCCTTTGGCTGCGGGTGTCCTAGCACCGATTGGTATTTTACTTTCACCGGCAATTGGTGCAGTTTTGATGTCTCTCAGTACCATTATTGTCGCCATCAATGCCCAATTACTGCGGAGAACATCATTGTAAATAGATTCAAATTTTTCAGAAAGAATGGTAAATATTTTTCTATTGAGGTGTCAGACATACAGTGCAACGGATGAGAAGATCAAAGCATTAAATTTTTGATATGAATGAGAGCTGCCCTTTAATGGAGCAGCTCTTTTTTTATCTCGCAAATGGTTACAACTTGAGGGTCTTAAAACTTCTGGCCTGATTTTCTATGCCTACTTCCGTTGGCAATCTCTCCATACTGGATGCCCCGAAAAATCCGCTAATTCCTTGCGTGTGATTGAAAATATATTGGGCATCTTCCGCTTCCGCGATGGGACCACCATGACAGAGAACCAGGATTTCAGGATTGATTTTTACAGCTGCATCTCGCATTGCCTGGACCCTTTTCGCAGATTCTTCCAATGTTAACGCAGTTGTAGCTCCAATCGAACCTTTAGTCGTCAAGCCCATATGGGGTACCAAAACATCTGCTCCTGCTTTTGCCATTTTTATGGCATCGTTTTCATTAAACACATAGGGACAGGTAAGCATATCCAACTCATGAGCTTGACGGATCATTTCCACTTCAAGGTCATATCCCATTCCGGTTTCTTCCAGATTCTGACGGAAGACTCCGTCGATCAAACCTACGGTCGGAAAGTTTTGAACGCCATCAAAACCAATTTCTTTAAGTTGCTTCAAAAAAACCGGCATCAATCGAAACGGATCCGTGCCATTCACTCCTGCCAACACAGGGGTATTCTTCACAACCGGCAATACTTCA
>PHBS01000201.1 GCA_002841995.1 Chloroflexi bacterium HGW-Chloroflexi-8 | reverse complement strand
TGTGGTGGTGTATTCAATAATTACGCCATTTTGCAGGGTGTCGACGAAATAATTCCGGTAAATATTTATATTGCAGGATGTCCGCCAAGACCGGAGGCAATCATCCATGGAGTATTGACGCTGCACGATAAGGTTAAGAAGGAACGATTAAAGGATTGGGCATAAAATGAGCGAACATTTAGATCAAACAGTTCAATCTCTCCAAAAGCGTTTCGACGCACAATTTGAAGAATCTCTGGGTGAAACCACAATTTTTGTTTCTCCTGAATTTATTATCCCAGTTATGACGTCCTTGCGTGACGAATTTGGATTTAATGCCTGTATGGATGTCACCGCAGTTGATTATTACCCCGAGGAATCGCCTAGATTCCATGTTGTTTATCAACTCTATTCAATGGATAACAATGTACGATTACAGGTCAGAACTAAATTGAATGGAAATGCACCCAGTATTGATACTGTGGAAAAGATCTACCCAAGTGCTAACTGGAAAGAGCGGGAAGTATACGACCTTTTTGGGGTTAACTTTGTTGGCCACTCTGACTTACGTAGAATTGAAATGCCGGAGGATTGGACGGGACATCCTTTGAGGAAAGATTATCCATTAGGTTACGAAGAGGTTCAATTTACCTTCAACTTTGACGATATTATGCAGAACAAACCACAACCGAAAGATTAACAAGGTGCAAAGGGAGAATTGATCATGTCTGATATACGTGAAGTATCTGTAGAAGAACTGCGGCACCTTGTTTCGGATCGTGCAATGAGTGGCGAAACCATGTTGTTAAACATGGGTCCTCAACACCCCAGTACTCACGGCGTGCTGCGTTTATTATTGGAGCTGGATGGCGAGATTGTTGTTAATATGATCCCGGATATTGGTTTTTTGCATACCGGTATTGAAAAGACAATTGAATCTAAGAATTATCAACAATCCGAGGTCCTGACAGATCGCCAGGATTATATGAATCCTTCCGGAAATAACCTGACCTATTGTCTGGCGATTGAAAAACTCGCTGGATTGGATGTGCCCGAAAGAGCACAATCGATTCGCGTGATTATTGCAGAACTTACCCGCATAAATTCGCATCTTTTGTGGCTTGGAACATCCGGGATGGATTTAGGGGCACTTTCCATGTTCTTGTATTGTATGCGTGAACGTGAGCTCGTTTTGGATATATTTGAGTTAGTCAGTGGTCAACGCATGATGACGACATACATCCGACCGGGTGGAGTTTGGCGTGATATTCCGGAAGAATTCGAACTGGCGGTTCGAAATTTTCTGAAGGTTATGCCGCGCAGAATTAAGGAATACGAAGATTTATTGAAGTTTAATGAGATTTTCCTGGATCGCACCAAAGGGATTGGTGTGATTTCTGGCAAAGACTGTTTAGCCTATGGTTTATCCGGACCGGTAATACGTGCTTCCGGTATTGCGCATGATTTGCGCAAAAAACAACCATATATGGGGTATGACAAATATGATTTTGATATCCCCGTTCATTCAGAAGGTGACATTTACGCCCGATATCGTGTTCGTGTAGAAGAAATGACAGAGTCCTGTCGAATTATTGAGCAAGCACTCAATCGAATGCCCAAAGGACCTGTTCGGAGTAATAATCGTAAGTATGTACCTCCTCCACGCTCAGAGATTGGGGTCAGTATGGAAGCATTAATCCATCACTTTAAACTCTGGACAGAAGGGTTTGCCCCACCAAAGGGGCATGTGTATGTGGCAACTGAATCTCCTCGTGGAGAATTGGGCTGTTACATGGAAAGTGACGGCACAGCTCTTCCTTATCGTGTGCATATGGTCACCCCATCCTTTGTAAATTTACAGGCTCTACCTTTGATGTCACGTGGCTTATATATCGCGGATGTAGTAGGCATCATTGGTTCGGTCGATATTGTTCTGGGAGATGCAGACCGGTGAACGAACTTTATCAAAAACACGAAACAGAAATTAATGAAATTCTCTCGCGCTATCCAGAAAATTTTAAACGGTCTGCTATTATGCCGTTACTGTTTCTGGCACAACGCGAAAAAGGATTTGTACCCCAAGAAGCTTTGGCACAAATTGCCGATATTACCGGAGTTTCGGAAACGGATGTTGCATCTGTGCTGGGATTTTATTCTCTTTTTCAGGAAACACCAGGTGGTCGGTACCGGATTCAGGTGTGTACGGATCTTCCCTGCGCTTTAAGGGGTTCGGAAACTTATCTAAAAAATCTGTGCGAAGCATTGGGTGTAAAAACCGGAGAAATAACAGAGGATGGGCTCTTCTCTGTAGAAGCCGTAAAATGCCTGGCAGCATGTCACCGAGCACCCATGTTTCAGCTTCAAGGTGACGGCGAGATTAAATATTACGAAAATCAAAGTGTGGAATTGACCATGCAGATCATTGAAGGCATTCGAGCATCTGTTGCCAGTGAGAAAGAAGGCAAGCATGGGTAATTACATTCTTTTACGTCACCGAGATGTCGCTGATATTGATCAATTGGATGGTTATCGTAAAGCGGATGGCTTTGCTGCTTTTGAAAAAGCTATCAAGACGATGACCCCTGCTGAAGTGACCTTGGAAGTTAAGAATTCCGGGTTGCGAGGGCGAGGCGGTGCTGGGTTCCCCACTGGCGTAAAATGGGGATTTTTACCCAATAATATTTGGCCACACTATGTCGTGGCAAACGCCGATGAATCTGAACCGGGAACTTTCAAAGATCGTGAAATAATGGAGAGTAACCCGTTCCAATTTTTGGAAGGTCTGATGCTTGCATCTTATGCGGTTCAAGCCAACACAGCATACATATATTTGCGCGGTGAATTTTGGCAGTTGGCAAACCACTTGAACCAAAAAATCAAAGATCTTGAGAATGCAGGTCTTTTGGGCGAAAAAATTAAGGGAAGTAATTACTCCTTAAAAATTTATACCCATTTGGGCGCAGGCGCATATATTTGTGGCGAAGAAACAGCCTTGTTGGAATCAATAGAAGGCAAAATGGGTCAACCTCGTTTACGCCCTCCTTTTCCAGCTGTGGAAGGCTTGTACGCCAAACCTACCCTTGTGAATAACGTTGAAACACTAACAAATTTACCTCCGATTCTCCAGCATGGCGCAGATTGGTACCGCACGCTCGGGACTGAACAAAGTCCGGGTGTAAAAGTTTTTTGCCTTTCTGGTTGCATTAAGAATCCAGGTAATTATGAGCTGCCTCTGGGCACGACATACCGGGATCTCATTTATAACTATGGTGGCGGGATTGTTGAAGATCGGGCTATAAAGGCTGTGATGTCTGCAGGTGCTTCATCGGATATCGTTGTAGCCAATGATCATACCCTCGATACTCCACTGGCATATGAGACCTGTCTGGAGCGACTCAATTCCCCGCTGGGTTCTGCTTCCGTGATCATTCTGGATGAAACAGTGGATATGGCCTGGCTGGTTAGCAAGACAGTAAATTTCTTTAAGCACGAATCCTGTGGTAAATGTACTCCTTGCCGTGATGGCACATTCTGGATGAACAATATTGCCGGTCGCATTGTTAAAGGTAGTGGAAAACCTGAAGATGTTGACTTATTAAAAGATGTTGCACTTCAGATGCAGGGTAAGTGTCTTTGCGCATTGGGTGAGTTTTCCACTATGGCTGTAGTTTCAGCAGTGGATCGTTTTCGCCCTGATTTTGAAAAGCATGTGAGGAGCTGATCGAATGGCTGAACTCGTTACATTAACAATAGATAATCAGACCGTCAGCGTACCTGCTGGAACATTGATCGTGGATGCAGCCAAAAAAATTGGAGTGGATATCCCGGTTTTTTGTTACCATCCTAAAATGGAACCGGTGGGAATGTGTCGAATGTGCCTGGTGGAAATCGGCCGTCCGGTGCGTGATCGTGCAAGCGGTGAACTTGTAAAAAATGAAGATGGGTCCGTAAAAGTATCATTTGGCCCCAAATTGGAGACCGCCTGTACGACGCCAATCTCGGCCGGGATGGTCGTTAAATCGAATACAAAAAATGCTGTCGATGGACACGAAGCAGTCCTGGAATTTTTATTGACGTCTCATCCACTGGATTGTCCGGTATGTGATAAGGGTGGTGAATGTTCCCTTCAGAATCAGACGATGACACATGGACCTGGAGAAAGCCGCTTCATTTTTTCTGAAAAAAGCCATCTTGCGAAAGTGGTTTCTCTGGGCGAATTGATTGTTCTTGATCGCGAGCGATGTATTCAATGCGCTCGTTGTGTTCGTTTCCAACATGATATTGCGGATGACCCGGTAATAAATTTCTTCCACCGTGGACGTTCATTAGAAATTCGTACTTTTTCAGATCCGGGTTTTGATTCAATTTTTTCGGGAAATACAACCGATATTTGCCCTGTTGGTGCATTAACAACGACCGATTTTCGCTTTGGTGCTCGACCATGGGAAATGGAAAAAGTCGCTTCCATTTGCACCCATTGTCCGGTTGGTTGCAACCTTACCATGAATATTCGCCGAGAAGTGACAAGTGGTGGAAAATCTGTGATCAAACGTGTGATGCCGCGTCAGAATGAACAGGTCAATGAGATTTGGATTTGCGATAAAGGTCGTTTAGGTTATCACTTTGTTGAATCCGATCGTCGTTTAAAAACACCCTTAATTCGGAAAGACGGCAATTTAGTGCCCGCCAGTTGGGAAGAAGCTTTTCAGCGTGTTGAGGATCATTTACGGGCAGAAAGTGCCCGTTTAGTCACCCTGGTTGGCGGCCGTTTGGCAAACGAAGATCTGTATAATTTTTCCCAGCTAACGCAATTAAAACTTGGAAAACCTGTTTTATACAGCCAAATGGCAGGAGGAGATTTAACTGCGCAAATTGGGTTGGGAGCAGGATCAAATTTTGCTGATATGGGTAAAGGTACAGTTATTTTAGTGATTGCCAGTGACTTGCACCAGGAAGCACCCATTTGGTGGCTAAGAGTTAAACAGGCTGTCAAACGAGGTGCTACCCTGATTGTTGCTGGTGCCCGACCTTCTCGCCTGGAGAAATACGCCACCCATGTAGTCCGTTATAACTATGGAGAAGAAGCATCCACTTTAGCAGTTTTCATGAAAGATGCCGACGTGAATGATTCTTTGAGGGAGGCTGCACAAGCCTTTTCGAGTGCAGAAAATGGTGTAGTTATTTACGGTAGTGATGGACTTGGACTTGTAGGCAGTGAGCATTTGGCAAAAGCCTGTTCCCGTTTATTGCTTGATTATGGTTTTTATGGCAAGAAGAATAACGGTTTATTAGCAGTTTGGGATAAAGCCAATAGTCAGGGAGCCTGGGATATGGGCTTCCGTCCGGACCGTAACTTGAAGGGCACGATTCGCGAAGCGGATGTGTTGATGGTTGCTGGGGCAGACCCTGCTGGAGATGAACCTGTTTTGGCCGAGGCTCTGAAAGAAACGGATTTTGTTGTGGTTTTTGAGCTCTTCATGACGGAAACTGCTCAATTAGCTGATGTGGTCTTCCCCGTACTCGCACAACCAGAGCGTGAAGGTAGCTTTACGTCTGCGGACCGGAGAGTTCAGCGTTTCAATACAGTGGTTTTAAATCAGGATGGAC
>PHBS01000200.1 GCA_002841995.1 Chloroflexi bacterium HGW-Chloroflexi-8 | reverse complement strand
CCATATGTGAGTGACAACAACATTAATCGCATGGCCAGTACCGCCTGAGCGGATTTAGCCAGTGTTTTGCTGTTTAATGCGGTTTGGGCAGCGGAGATAATTTTGGTATGTTCGGGTAATTTTTCTGCCGGATTCTCCACTAACAAATTGGAGGGAATGCCGATCCTGGATTTGTCCACGCCTTTTTCTTCCATCTTTGACAGCATTTTGTTGGCATATTCCAGCTTTGGATTCAATTCAACGGCTTTTTTAAAATTCTTTTTTGCTGCTCCATAATCTTCGATTTTCATAAAAAAGACACCCAGATTATTAAAAAGAGTGGCATCGGTCGGGTCGATTTTTGCTGCAGCCTGTAATTGTTCGATGGCATCCTGGAACAAACCTTGTGAATAATATCGGGCAGCTTTGTCTTTATATTCCTGTACCTGAGGGTTGCTACTGCCTGGAACAACTACAATCCAACCCGGATTTTCTTTTTTACAAATTGGGCACGTATTTAATCCGGATTCGTAAGGAGATGGTGAACCGCACGCTTGACAATACATCTTTTGGGTCGCCTGCTGACCTGCCAACCAGGCTCGTTTTTCTGCATTCGGATTCGGGTCATTTTCGATCGCCCGAACCATGCTTTTGCGAAAGCCTTCCATATCATCCAGCGATTGGTATGCGCCCATCAGATTGGAATAGATTCGTTGATCTTTGGGGTCTAACCTTGCGGCATGCTCAAAATGATCAATTGCCAGTTTAAGCGCTTCTTCCGATTTATCGGCACTCGCCTGGATAAAAAAAGCATTCCCTAACCAAAAATGTTTGGCAACACTTTCCGGTTCCTGTTCCAGCCGCGTCACAATTTTTTTCCCAAAAGAGCCCATTTCGGAAGGCTCTGTGCAACTTAATTGTTCCATCACAAAAGTCTCATATTGTTTTTCTGGGGAAGACGGTTCTTTTCTCACTGCGGTTTCCATCCTGAATCCTCCTATTGGATTGACAAAATACCACAAATAAGCGTTATTCACTTGTAAACCCAAATCTAACCACCCTTAAAATCATTTTAATGTTGTTTACATGTTTGTCAATCAGCATAATTTTAATGAACGAAAAACATTAAGAGAATGTCGTTGTCCGTGAAAACGAAAAATTAAAATTACCTGAAGTATATGAATTTCTCGTCCAATCCCTCACAATTCTGCACTGGAAAAAGTTCCAAAAATTTCGGAAATCGTTATGCAATTTTAAGCATGGGTGTATATAATCAACGTGTTTAAGTTCATTTTATTTTCAATTTAAGGCCGAGTGATCGGATCCTTCACCCGAATTTGGATAGAAATTGATTTTGGTTATTTTTTCGAATTTGAGGAAATTGCATGACTCAACCCAATGTTTCCAGGCGTAAATTTATCAAAATTGGAGCCATTACAATTGTGGCATCTGGAGTAATGTGTTGTGGGGGTGGTTTACTGGTGACAAAAAGAAAATCACCGGCCACTCCGGTTGCAACACCGTCGTTTACGTTTGGCAAATCATCTTCTGCGACAAAACAAATTTTGGTGGCCTATGCGACCCGCACAGGTTCAACAGTTGGCGTTGCCCAAGCCATTGGTGAAGTGCTTGGATCACGGGGTTTTGCTGTGGATGTAAAACCCTTCCTGGAAGATCCGGACCCGGGCGAATACCAGGCAATTTTATTAGGCTCTGCCGTTAATGGTGCCCAATGGCTTCCAGAAGCGTTGGAATATTCAGAGCGCTGGTCCTCCTCTTTAAACCAGGTTCCCCTGGCACTGTTTTGTGTGCATATCATGAATCTGGGTGAGGAAGAGGGAGAAAAGCAGAACCGCTTGGCTTATTTAAATCCGGTAAGGGCGCTTTTACCTTCAGCGGAGGAAGCCTTTTTTGCGGGTCAGGGCTTGATGCCGGAGGAACAATCCATGCTGGTTGTCTGGGCTTGTCGGGCTTTACAGTTATTTCCGGAAGGTGATTGCCGAGATTGGGAGAAAATAAGATCCTGGGGCAAGCAGGTTCTTCACACAATTTGATTGGGCGTTAACCCAATCATTGTGGACGATCACGTCACAAAAACTCTCCGAGAACATTTCCGGTTTGAAGAAAGAAATACACCTTAAATATTTCTGAACTCGGGAAGTGCTGGATGGCATCGTGAACACGGGCATTTATTGGGTGCATTTGTTCGTTTGGATAATATCCGGGTAGTTTAAGAGGATAATTTGTGATACTATTCAAATTAACCTTCACAGACAATGATTCCCATAATCGGGAACTTTTTTGAAACGTTTGGCGTCATAAGACGTAGATGATTAAAACCAAGATTAATTAAATTTGTATAGGAGTATAAAATGTCACAAAAATTATTTTCGAAAACATACCGCTTTTTTGCGGGCTTACTGATTTTAGCAATGCTGTTAATTGCACTTCCCAGCCCGGTTTCAGCGGCAAGCAGTGGCTTATCGATCAAGATTGTAGCTGTGGATAAGAATAATCAAATCGTGGTGGAAGCTGCAAACTTCCCCAAGAACCAGAGCTGGACGGTTCGAGTTGGTCCTTATTATTCATTCCGTGGCGATGCAGTCACAGTAAATACCTTTACCTCCACAAACGGTGGAACCTTCCGCTTCATCGTGGTATTACCGGATGTGGTTGAGGACGTGGATTGGATCTCTGTGCGCCTGGATAGTGATCAAAAATATGTGGCTTACAATGCGTTCTTCAATGCAGATCGTGGCGATGCATATACGACCGGATTACAACCATCCGAAACCCCCACTGGCACCAGCACACCGGCACCTTCCACCCTGGCATGTTCATTGACCTCTGTAACAGTAACCGCGCCAAACCCGATGTCCGCCCGTTATGACTTTGATGCCGTTTGGACCATCAAAAATACCGGCAGCAAGGATTGGGAAACAAATCTCCTGGACTACAAGTATTGGAGTGGCACAAAGATGAACAATTATGCTGATCTTTATGACCTGCCAACCAGAGTTGCCAAGGGCGAGAGCATTACCCTGCGGGTTGATATGACGGCTCCAAGTTCAGCCGGAACATACACCAGCACCTGGGCATTGGTGGATGGAAATACCGTCTACTGCTACTTGCCGGTCACCATTACGGTAAAGTAAGTCAAGCAATCAGGAAATTCTAGAACGGGGTGCGCAAGCACCCCGTTTTCTGTTTTTCAAAGAACAATGCCAGCAGGAAATTAATATCTTTTATAAAGGGGGGAATAACGGAGATAATTAAACTCGTTTCCTTACAATTTTCCACAGAAATTTCAAAGCTGATCACTTTTTATTATCAGTAATCAAAGTTTTTTATTTCTTGCTGAATCCAACAAATGGCCGTGTCTGTATCTAATCTTATCCCCTGGAATAATGAAACCTCCCCAATTTGGGGAGGTTTCAATTGTTTGTAAGGATTTATTTTGTTTGGTTTATGGCACTTCAAAGTCCAGAGGCACAAAACCATTGGCTTTAACAGTCACTGCTACGGATTTACCATAATCTGGTAACTGGACCGTGTAGGTGGCTGATTTTGCCCTGTGTTTGTATTCCAGCATGTAGTAGCCATCCGCATCGGTGTAAAGTGTAGAGAGTATCGATCCGGTTGGGCTTTTGATAACTACTTTTTTACCTTTGACGGGGTCGCCAGTTAATTTATCGGTAACGAACCCGAGGAAACCGGCAAACTTTTTGATCTCGTTGAAGCTGGATGGTGTTGAACTAGCGGTGTCGCCTCCCACAGTCCGTGAGAAGTTGTAGACTTCATAACCGTGGATGGTGACCGCACCGCTGCCGAAGCCAATTTGATTAAACATGTCCAGGATGGATAGACCACTGACCGGATTGAGTGTGGAGGTTCCTAGATTCTTCCAGCCGCTGGTTTTCTTCAGACTGTAATCCAGATGGATGGTGACATAAGCAAAACCGGTCGCCGGTACCACACCCGAGACTGTGACAGTTGTAAATTGACCCAATTGCTTGGTTGTGTAATCTTCAGCCGTGATGATCTGGTTGCCGGCGGAAGATGCAGGGGTCATTGCCTGGGTTTCTATTGTAAATCCGCTCAGCGATGGATTTGGAGCGAAGCAGCCCGAGCTGGTGAGACTGGTGCCGTCATGGATCTGGATCGGGTTACCAGCACCTTCCTGGGTCATGAATGGATACGGGATCTCCATGGTCATGGTGAAGGTTGACCCTGGTTCGCCGAAGTAAAAGCCATTGTAGTAGAACTGCCCGGGGTTGCTGGCTTGCAAGCGATAGGTGTTGGGCGCTACTTCCAGGTGATACATCAGACGGAACTGGTCGTTTGTCAACGGGCAGAAGGATGTATCGGTCAGTTGACCCTTTGGCGCAACCAGAACGGTGTGATCGTCCGTGTCGCTTATGTCATTGGGGAACCAGGCCGGGTGGTAATGCACGGTGACGATGTTCTTCTGCTTGTAGGCCTGCAGACCGGCATCCGGTACTGTGTAGCTCTTCTCGAAATAGCAGGAACCGTTGTAAACCAGGTTGTCACAACCGGCTGCAAGTGCCAATGCTTCGAGATCGCCAAGTACATCATCTGTCAGGCTGTCGAGCACCAGGTTCGGGCTGTCACTCGAGCTGAGGTTGTTGATGGTGAAGGTGTACGTGATCACGTCACCGGAGGTGGCGTACAGCGGGCCTTCTTTGATAATCTCGACTTTGGGCTGGAACAGGTTGGTAGACCAGGTAGCGCTGTCTTTGACCTCAAAGGTGGATTCGAGCGGTTTACATGTTACCGAGGCTGTGTTGAGGAATGGATCTGCATCAGTCTGCGGGATGGTGAACGCGAGATCGAGGTTTTCATCCTTCGCACCGGAAGCCAATACAACCGTCTTGGAGAAATCGATGGTTGGATCGCTGATGGTGCAGCTCAGATTGCGTAATCCGGCATCGACTGGTGTGTTGTTGAACAGGGTAATGTCGTAGTTGACCGTGTCGGAGATCTTGGAAAGTTCATCACCGGTTTTGGTCAGTTCGATTTGGGGCCAGTAGCAGTTCACTGCGGTGGTAGCGGTGGACGAGGCGGAAAAATCTTCAGATTTGACGGTTGCGGTGTTGAAGATGGTCTCGGTGTAGTAGTAGTCTTCCGTGTAATAAGTTTTGTCTACTGAACAGGTGTAAGAGTCAACGATCGTCCAGGTGTCTCTATCGGAGATGGTTTTACTCAATGAGCCCTGAAGATCTTCCAGTTGCGCTTCTCCACGGATCACATTAGGTATCCACTCTATTCCATCGTTAGCTGAGTAAGAAATTGTGTTCAGTACTGCGGTGGCTGTGTTGGTCATAGGAGCATCTGCATCATCTTCGTACTCAAGTTCTGCCGCGTAATCACAAACTGATGTTCCACCTGCAGCAATGGTCAAACCATTAGTCAGATCCGCATCGCCTGTGCAGGCTGTAATGCTTGCAACAGTTGTATCACTCAACACATCACTTAATGCTACCGTCATGGCATCTTCGGGGTTGGGGTTTACAACCGTGATCGTGCCACTGACTACAAAGTTCTCTTCAAAGACTTCTTCAATTACAGTGATGGTCCAGGTGAATGGTACGGTGTCACCAGCAAAT
>PHBS01000199.1 GCA_002841995.1 Chloroflexi bacterium HGW-Chloroflexi-8 | reverse complement strand
GGTTTAGTGGCTCAGGTCACTTTGGAATCTAAACTTGCACGCCTCCAAGGTGTTGTTGATTTAACAAATCACTTTAAAGGAAAGGTGCATCTGGTTCCATTTAGCCAACCACGAAAGATTGAGAAATCTCAACCCCCTCACTGGAATGGTTCCTATACAATATCAGCGCAAGATATCTACAAGCTTTATTTTCATGGACCTTCATTCCAGGTATTGGAAGGTGTCCAAAAAGATGGTGATGTTGTACTGGGTAAATTAAATAAACAAATTCCTCCATTGACCGGGAATAATAACTTAATGTTAAGCGTACCAGTCCTGGTGGAATTATGTTTCCAAACTGCCGGAATTTGGGAAATCGGGTTGGATGGCGCGTTGAGTCTTCCAAGATCCATTGGTAATCTGCGCTTGTTTGAAAACAAGGTCAATGGCGTTCCAATTTTCGCACAGGTTAAACAACAACACACACCTGAAGGTGAGCGTTACTTTGATGCGCGGGTTATAGATAGTCAAGGATTGGTTTATCTGGAGATTGATAGATATAAAACAGCATCCATGTCTTACGGGGTTGAAAAAAGCCTTTTATCTCCTATTGAAAAATTAATCAAGCAGAATTAACAATTTAAGAAGCGGGTTCGGATGATTCATTGTTTATATTTTTTTCCTGTCCGAACCCGCTATCCTTCATGATCAATAATGGAACCAGATAAAATCATTTATTGGATAATTCAAGAACAGCGTTCTTTTTCGGATCTTAATTGGCTTACAATTTCAGAAGAACTCTATCTGCAAACTTTACGTTTTCCCAAAAGAAGGGAAGAATGGCTGGCAGGACGTTGGCTGGCCAAAAATCTGCTCGTTATGGTATCGGATACTCTTTCAGATACTCCATTGAATGAAATTTCCATTGAGAAAAAATCAGATGGTTCTCCTTTTGCGGTCTGGAAGGGAAATATCTTACCGGGATCCATCTCAATCAGTCACCGATCCGGATTTATTGCCGCTGCATGGACACCCTGTTCGGAATTCAGAATCGGAATTGATCTTGAACTCGTTGAACCAAAAGCAATCAGCTTTATAGAAGATTATTTCACCAGGAATGAAAAGGAAACTGTCTTGAATCAAGAGCCAGAAAAACAAGCATGTGTTAGTTCATTAATTTGGAGTGCAAAAGAAGCCGTAATGAAAGCCATGCATACTGGACTCAGTATTGATACCCGGCAGGTAGAATTTGGATTCTTTCCAGTAGATCACAATATTACATGGCAATCGCTATGTGTAATCCATTTCCCTGAAAAATCAAATAATGCCGATCTTTATTGGCAAAGACAGGGAGAGATAATAATTTCACTTGCAGTTCTTTCTCAGAAAGAACAACTAGAACGTTTACCTAAAATAAAAATTAAACAAATTACGTAGATGCTCATTACTGAAAATTGAATGGTTCCTGGGGAATATACATTTCAAGTGCTGCAGGAATTTTAATCCCTTGCAACAACAAACTTCTTACTCGTGCCAAATAAGCTGCTCCGGTTAATATTTGGTATCCTACATCCACCACTTTTCGATTCTCCACAGGTTCAAGATAGGTTCCCTTTACCCATTCATTAAATGCACCCATGGAAGGACCACACCAAATTTGATAGTCCATTTCGCGGCCTTGTTCACCCCCAACAGACCAGCGAGAAGAAAGACCAAGATACCAGCGGAAAATTAAAGCCATTTTATGATGGGAATCCTGATAAGCCCGCTCTAAATTCTTTTGATCCCGTTCCTTGAAAAAAGCTTGGGTTTCATCCCAAATCTCATCCAAATTTCTCTTAAAAATAGTCTTTTCAATCTTTTCGCGATCTTTTGGTGGTATTTCCTCGATGCTTTGATAGTGATTATAAAGTTCATACAGACGCGAAGCACGCATCGCAAACATGGAACCGCGTTTCAGCACTTGCACCCGGACTCCCATTTCAAACATATCCGCGGCGGGAGCCATAATCACGTCCGCCATATCTGCCTGACCCAGTAAATTGCGAGTATGCTGAGAAACGCCTGCTTCCACACAAGGTTGATTAACCGAACCGGTCACGATATAAGCCGCACCCATCATAAAAGCTGCCAGTGCGGACGCCGGTGTGGCAATACCACCCGCCGCACCAACCCGAATAGACAGCGAGTAATTCATCTGTGTTTGAATTTCATTTCGAATGGCCAGCATGGTTGGAATTAAACCTACCAGCGGACGGTTGTCTGTATGACCGCCCGAATCCGCTTCAACCGTTATATCATCTGCCATGGGGACCTGGCGAGACATATCTGCCTGGTCTTCAGTAATTTTTCCATCCTTGAGAAGCTGTGAAACCAAATCCTCGGAAGGTGGCAGCATAAATTTCCGTGCCACTTCTTTTCTGGATATCTTAGCAATCACGTGGTTTCCAATGGTGATTGAACCATCTGCAGCCTTCGAAAGACCTGCAATACGGTAGTGAACAAGACCATAGGTCAGATCCATATAGGCGGAGGCTTCAACAACCTTGACCTTATATTTCAAATACATTTCCACCAAAAGTCTCTCCAGAGATGGCTCATTGGGACTGTGAATCAAGTTGATCGCATAAGGACCATCTGGCAGAGCAAGTTGGATTTTCTGGATGGCGTCCTCGACCCTGTTTGGAGACACGCCTGCAGAACCAAAGGAACACATCATCCCGGCACGACCCATGGCAATAACCATATCCACAGAAGCAATAGCGTTTGCCATCGCTCCACCAAAATATGCAAACCGGGTTCCATACGTTTGCTTGAAAGCTGGATCACCCAAAGTTTCAATCGGCATTGCTGCAACATATGCCAATCGTTTACCTTTGATGATCGCTAAATTTTCCGGAGATGTGAAACCATTTTGACTTGTCAGAAATGGAGTGTCATCCAACTGGACTGCCCAAACGGGTTTGTCCAACGCTGCTAAAACGTCTTTAATTTTATTTTTTTCGTTTATTAAATCGCCCTGATTGCCATACCAGGGGAGATCATGAAAGGAATCCACCATTTTGGATGATTGATATACCAGTTCATTTTTCAATATTTGTAAAATCATTTGGATTTACGACCTTTAGACATTTTTTCGAAAAACATAAGACTATTAACACACAATCTGATCATTGGTTACAAAGCCATGTAAAATTGATCTGGGCATCGATTCATTTACCACGATTTAGGCAATTTCTCATAACTATTTTTAAGACATCTATTTGATGATCAATAAATATTTTCAGGACTTAAATCAGTTATGAATTATCTCTTAGATAAAATCGCTAATGCTTTTTTAGAAGAGCCTCTAACTCAGATTGTACCGCTAAAAGGAGGCCATATTCACGATTCATGGTTGGTTTACACATCCACGGATAAAAAATATTGCCTGCAAAAGATCAATGATCTTGTTTTTCCGAACGTTGGTGCCCTGATGGAAAATATCCATAATGTTTGTGTTTATCTTAATGCCCATTTTCCAGACCAAACCAACCTGGTTTTATTAAAAACTCTCCATGATCAGCTCTTTTACCATTCAGATGACAACACTTTTTGGCGAATGTTCCTTTTTATCGAAAATGATAATTCTCAGTCTTCCAGCACCAATCTTCAACGGTTTTATGAAGCAGGACGTGTTACAGGCAGGTATAATCTTCAACTTGCGAATCTACCGACACATTCAATCACTATCCTTTTAGAGGATTTTCACAATACATATAAGCGATATCAGAACTTATTAGTTAATGCGATTTGCGTTTCCCCAGAGGAATTGAGTGTCTGTCAGAAAGAATTGGAGTGGTTGGAAAAGCGTAAACAGAACCTGAGCATGATTTGGGATGCCTTGAGAAATGGAACCATTCCCTGGCGAGTGACTCATAATGATACGAAAATAGAGAATGTTCTCTTTGATCAAAAAACCGGTCAGGGCATCTGCCTAATCGATCTGGATACAGTCATGCCAGGGAACCTGTTATTTGATTATGGTGATGCGTTAAGATCAATGACCAATTCATCAATAGAGGATGATACGGAGCCCGAACAGGTCCACTTTAGATTTGAAGTCTTTGAAGCATTTACACGAGGATTTATTTCGCAAGTTTTTCCCATCCTGAATAAAAAAGAGATTGAGTTGATGCCGTATGCTCCCTGGATTATTACCATAGAGCAAGGAATCCGGTTTTTACAGGATTATCTGCAAGGAAATATTTATTATAAAACGAAGTATCCGCAACAGAACCTGATCCGAAGTCGTATCCAGTTTAAATTAGCAGACGAAATGGAAAGCGCCATGGATCTAATAAAGATTTCCATTCAGCAAATTGTGACATCTGTGGGGGAAAATTAGAAACGGAACAAAAAGGTCAGGTCATTCACATTTGTTCCGGTCGGACCAATTTTTATTAAATCACCGAGGCGATCAAAAAAATTATAAGCATCATTTTGATTCAGAAATTCATTTGGATTTAATTCAGCCGAATGCGCCATTTGCCATGTATCACCACTGACAACTGCACCGGCAGCATCTGTCGGGCCATCTTCTCCATCGGTCGCCAAAGTAATAAACAAAACATCTTGCATACCTGCCAGTTCAGATACCGCTGCCAATGCCATTTCCTGATTGCGACCACCTCTTCCCTGGCCAGTGATTGTAACCGTCGTCTCGCCACCTGCAATCATGCAAATATGCCTATCTGGGTTCGCTTTTAGGAGATTGCAAAGCTTTACTGCAACCTTGCGTGCTTCACCCTGCCATCCATTCCCCAAATAATGCACTTTCAACCCGGTTTTTTCAGCTTCTTTTCCTGATGCCTGAGATGCAAGATAATTGTCTGCCACCAACACATTTTGAATCTTTTCAAGAATCGGATCTTTTGGTTTAACCGTTTCCAATCCAAGCCCGAGATGCTTTAAAATAGGGTCTGGGGCTTTTGAGATTAAATCATATTTTTGTAAAACAAACGTTGCATCTTCTATAGAGGTCGGATCAGCGACTGTCGGTCCGGAGGCGATTGCTTCTAATGGGCTGTTGACCACATCCGATAATATTAAGCTGATTACTCTTGCAGGAAAAGCCATTTTTGCCAGACCGCCCCCTTTTATCCTGTCTAAATGCCGGCGTAATGTATTAATCTCATCAATCCTGGCACCACTGGCAAGCAATAGCCCGGTCAGAGTTTGTAAATCCTTCAGTTGAATTCCCTCATAAGGCAATGTGACCAGCGCAGAGCCACCACCTGAAATTAAACAAAATACCAGATCTCGTTCGGTAATTGTCTTGCACGCTTTTTCCAGCATCTGCCCTGCTAGTTCACTATTGTCGTTTGGAACCGGGTGTCCTCCGGCAATAATATGGAATCGTTTATCTGCATTGAAAAAAAGTTGTTTCGGAACGACAAAAGCCTGTGATAAGTTTTTCCCCAGAATGTTGGCCAAAGATTCACTCATGGCCTGTGAAGCTTTTCCAATAGCGATCAGGTAAATGTTTTCAAAAGATGATAAGTCGTATTTCTGCCCTTCGATGGTTAAAATGTTACCTTGTCTAAGGACATAATTTTGGACTGAAGTGGCGGGTTCAACAGCCTGGATAGCACTTGCAAGAACACGTTGCA
>PHBS01000018.1 GCA_002841995.1 Chloroflexi bacterium HGW-Chloroflexi-8 | reverse complement strand
AAGTATATGACTCACTCTATACAGAAATGGTGGTCGGAATCCAGGAAGAGGAGCCAGTTGAAGAACAAAAACCTGACCTTAAAGACGAAACACCACCTCAATTAAAAGAAGCAAAAAGACTGGCTTTGATAGATCCAAAATTAGCACGACAGGCACTCCTGACCATCGAAGAGCAATTAAAGGCTCAATCCTGGCCATTTGGTAAGGGTAAGATCAAAACCGAAATAGTTCAGATCTGGTATCTTTTTGATCGGGCAACAGCCATTGAAAGGATGAAGGACATCCCTAAAGGAGATCTAAAACAACTGCTGCTCAATCTTAACAAAATATCACCCCTTCAGCCCGAAGAGTGGGATCGTCTGATCGTTTTTTTCACACAGAAAAATCTTTCCCAGGATGTCTGGGATGGTATCGCTGAACAAAAACAAATCAGTCAATTTTCTAAAGAACTGTTGTTGGGGTTGGCACCACTCTTCATTAAATGGGCAGGCAATACAATCGTCATGACTCAGGACTCTGCATTATTCCAGAATGTATTTGATAAATTTGAGTGGTTAATGAGGAGCGGGTGCGCTTTGAACGTTGCCCCTGCCTTTGAGGAAATTCTTGTAAAGTTCACTAAAATGTTTGAACGCATTCAGCTCTGGTGGGTAGGTTTTTCACTACTTGAGTTGATGATTCAATTGGGTGTGAACCTGAGTTTAATTCATGTGCTGCGCTTACCGTATCTTATGCCGGAAATCCCAACCTACCTACATCATTTCATACGTGCGCATACCGCTGTTTGTCTGGCAAATCCGGATACAGCCCAAACACTTTTCCTCAATTTAAAGCGGGATACTCAGGATAACCAACAGGCATTAGGTTGGTTTTTGGTGAACCTGGTTAAACGCGGCTATCGGAAAACCGCCCTGGACCTGGCCTCGCAGTCCGGGCGATATAACGAATTAAGTCAACGTGTACATCGTACCTGGATTACCCTGGATCTTAATGACGCCCGAAAATCCATTCCTGCTGATGACTTTGCCGGAGACTCGATTGGCGAATTCCTGATTCAGGATTCTCTGGAAAAAAGAGTGGAATATTTGCGTAGCGTCTCGGATCACGGTTCAACCAGTCTACCCGGACAATTGTGGGTGTTCATTCCAAAAGTAGAACTTAAAAAGAATATCTTTGGAGCGACCATAAAACCTCATAAAACGTTCGAGCAGGAAACCGAGGAATTTGTTCAGAACACGCCTGTTTACTCTTCCCAAAAGACCATGATCAGGGTTGATGAGAAATTTACCGATTATCTTCGCACAGCTGGTTTTGGTGAATATCGCTACCAAACCATCGACCCAGTGTTGCAGGAAACCCTTGTTAGCTGGACAAAATCCTATCCCCAGGAAGTAAAATCGTTGGTAAAAAACTTGTGGGCAGTCATGATTCCGCAAGATTTTCTTACGACCGTGGACTGGTTGAGGAATGAGGTTTTAGAACGCATCACCTCAGTTTTGGCCGCTGATCCTGAAGTATTTTGTGATGAAGTCGTCATGTGGTTTAAAAAAGAGTGGGTGGATAGGGGTCGTAGACTGAAAATAAATAATCAGGATGTCCAATTCAAGCTGGAACCAGGATTTCCTTTTTCAATGTGTGTCCGAGCTGCAATGAAAATTGATAAACTTTCGCCTAAAATTCGCGACCAAATCATAACATTTGGACTTAGCAAATACAAATGTGAAACGAAGAGTATCGTTATAGCAGCAGGTCTATATGGCGGAGATAAAAACCCACTGGATTTCACGCCTCCATTCGCATTACAGGATGCTTTTCTGGGTTATTGGCAACAAGGCATCATCATGAGTTCTGCCCCCGCATTGGAAAAAGCTTTTCAAAGTCAAAAGGCACAAATCATTGGCCTCTGTGACCTTTGTAATCAGGTTCTTCAAAAAGGACAGGGTAAACCTTACACGGCAGACGAATTCCGAGCGCTGGTTGCAAAAGGATTTGAACCCCCGGAAGCTGCAATTCAGTATGCACTTAGATTAGGTGGAAAACGCGAACAATTCATACAGCAATGGAAATTCGAACTGGTTGCCCAATCAACAACGGGCTGGATGTTATGCCCTGTCTGTCAGGAAAAGGCTGAAAAATATCACCCTGAGCCAGGTATAAAGAAAATTGAGCCCCAAATGACGGGCATGGGCTTATGTGATATTTGTAATAAATCGATCGTCTTATCGGACGCGAAGTCTTTTACACCGGACGAATTCCAACAAATCGTTTCACGAGGATTTGAACCTCCGGATAACACCATATCCATGAGCCTGCTGTTTGGGCTTTCGCGCGAGAGCTTTTTGGAAGGCTGGAAACAAGATAGGATCCAACAATCCTCAAAAGGTTGGATACTATGTCCGGATTGTACAAATCGTGCCTATCTTTATTTTTAGATATTTGTAGATCAAATTTATCGAATCAACCCATCATATCGCTTAGAGCAATCCAAATAGCCTCTACCTGTCGGGCTAGTTCACCCTGTGGTGCAACCCGAGTTAGTTGATATGCTTCTTCTACCAAAGGCCGAGCTAATATTAGTTGATTCAGCTTTTGTACCATAAGTTTCGCCTGAGAAATCAGACAAAGCGCCAGCTTTTCCGGATTGCCCAATTCTCTGCAGACCTGTTCCTGTTCTTGCATAAGTTGCAATGCTTCGACGGGCTTTTGCTGAGCGATGAGGAGTCTGGCTTGGTTACCAAGACACACTTCCAAGCCAGATTTGTTACCCAATTCCCGGTCAATATTTTCCTTTTCTCTGTAAAGCTCCATGGCTACCTGCCAATCACCCCGGTCAGCGTAAATATTTCCTATGTTTCCAAGTGCAATTGCTAATGCTTTTTGATTTCCAAGTTCCCGGCAGATATGTTCTTTTTCACGATGCAAATCTAATGCCTTCTCCAGATCACCAGCCGCCCGCCAGATCATCGCTTGATTTCCCAGGCTAACTTGTAATTCATCCTTAATCCCCAATTCCCGGCATAACGTCTCCTGCTGTCGGAACTTTTGCATGGCTGGTTCATAATTTCGTTGCGTCAAAAATAAGGTGCCCTGTCTGCCAAAAGCTTCCGCTAATCCCCTTTGATCATTCATTTGGCGACATAATGCTTCGTGATTTTGATAAATGATCTGAGCCTCATCAAGCCTGCCTTGTTCCTGTTTGACGATTGCCTGGTTCCCTAAACAGGTCGGCAAACTACTGATCTCACCTAATTCCCGCAAAATTTGTTCTTCCTGGTACAAAAGCTGACTGGCTTTATCCCAATCTCCACGCTGCATATAGATGGTAGCCTGGCTCTCCAGCGCCCGGGCAAATTCCCGCCGCGCACCGGTTTGCCAACACAAATGTTGCTTCTCCCGGAACAAAGCCAGAGCTTCTTCCATTTTGCCAAGATCTCTCAGGATGTTGCCCCGGTTTCCCAAAACCTGAGATAGAGAAATAAGATCATCCTTTTCCTTCCAAAATTTCTCACAATCCTGGTAAATGGATAAAGCTTGCTGAACATCTCCCTGCATTTTTAAAAGATTAGCCAGGTTGAACCTTGCTCGAACCTGTCCGCGCAAGTCACCCAACTGCAGCAGGATTTCCGCTTCCCTTTGATAATATTCTGCTGCCTGAGCATACATTCCGCATCCCGCTTGCAACATTGCCACGTCACCCAGTACCAAAGCCAAACTACCCGGATCCTGCTGGTTTTCAGAATTTCTGAGGCGCGCTTCCTGCAAAATTAAGGCTTCCTGCGGATGGCCGCCAGCCAGAAGCAAACTGGCCAGTGGCCGCAAATATCGTAGATATTCTTCGGGTGACTCTAATACCAGTTGGTAAGCCGCCACCATTCGTGCGTTTGAATTTTCCTCTATTTGCGCCCAAAACATTTTGGCATCATATTCATTTTGTTGCCAGAGTTCGAACAAAAAGGACGGAGAGGATAATACATTCGTCAATTGGTACCAATCCCCTGCCTTAGCCAACTGCCAGGGTAATTCATCCAATGTGCGGAAACTCGATTCACGCTTTAAAAAATACGCTGCCAGCGTATTGTGAATGGTTTGTTGTTGAACAAGGTCTGTCAGATAATGCTCTTGGATCGCCTGTCGCAAGTAATTATGAAAAAAACTGATCAGCCCAGAGCGAATGATCAAAAAAGGTTCAAGAGCCAAAAATAAGGGTGACCAGATAGCATGCGCTAGTGGGCCCGGTTCGTTACCCGCCAGATCCAGTAATTCCTGTTCTGCCAACCCTCTCCGGGTACCCCAAATCAGCTTTAGAACCCATCCTACCAGCCCTTTCTTCGGACGCTCATAATCCATTTCCAATCGTTCAAAAATTAGCGCAAATAATTGAGGAATACTCGCAACATTAACGTACCGATTAATTTGCTGGTCAAGTTGTTCAAAAATACCAAATTGCCTCAACTCCTCCAGCAGAACGCGTAAATATAGCGGATTGCCATGCAAAGGGCTTGCACAAATCCGTTCAACCTGAATGTCATTTAATGCTTTGGCATAGATGCTCAAATATTCTGAGATAAAAGAACGGGTTTCCTGGTGTGAGAATGGTTCCAATTGCATCACCTGCCAACCCCTTCGTGTCACTTCCTCCAAAGAAGGTCCAGGAAGTGCAGAAAGGTACAAGTGTACATTCACAGGCAGGGATTCGGGTAACCAAAGAAGTTCCCTGGCTCCGGTGTTTGGAATATCCTCCAATTGATCCAGACCATCCAGAATCAATATAAATTCGCCTTTTTGAGCAGCCTGGTGGATACCATTGGCAAAAGCAGCTCTCAAAGCTGCTGGATCGAGGGGAAATAATAATTCCAATCCAAAATGACGATTGAATTCTGCTAACAAACGCCGAACCAGGAATGCCCAATCTGCGCTAAAAGGTGTAGCCCCAATAAAATGTTTTATCACAGGAATTTTCGGGTTTTGCTCTTGGAACTGGTCCACCCAATTCGCCAGTAGTGCCGATTTACCGCTACCGGATTCACCTGTGACTACCAATGGTCCGACACCTGAACGGAAATGCCCATCCAGGCAAGAAAAATCCTTGTCACGTTTCAAATACGCATTAAACCTTGCTCGTGCAAATGCTTCTTGCTCATTTGCTTCCTGTTCAAGCGCATCTGGTTGTGAACCAGGGGGAAAGAGTGTCTCAATTACCCCCGCAAGATCTTTGTATACCAATTCACCGAATACGCTTGGGGTTGGGTAGTTTTCCTGAACCGGATAGCCACTCTTTCGAATCCGTTCCTTTAAATTTTCCAGTTTTGCCCGGCGGGTTTCAGCAAGCTGTTGCGCTTGGTCGTATCCCCACATCTCAATCTCTTGTTGACCGGGTTGTTCTATAAAATTCAGGCGTTCATCCGGATTTATGCTTTCAAGGTAAGTCGGATCACGAAAATAGAAGAAAGCTGTCTTTCGCATATTTGGGTCATTCAATACACCGTGTAGAATCTCAAGTTCCGTTATTGAATGTTGTTCGTGTTCTCCCAACCAACCTTCTTGTTCTAAAAGTTCGATTGGAATTTGTTTTGGAATCCAGCCGTAGCGCTGACCAAGAATACCAATGAAAAATGGCCGGCAATTGCGGATCTCTTGCAAACAAATCGGTAAAACTTCACCTTGTTTTTCATCTGTGATTCCCCAACGCAGGTCTACCTCCCCCCAGGTTACACCTCTTTGTTCACAGAGTTTACGCAAGCGAGGAAAGATAAACTTTACAAGTTCATCCCGTTCTGCCTGCATATCACGGAAGGTTGAAGAGATAAATACCCGTATTGCCCGATCCATACGTTGATCATAGCATTTTTGGATAAGAATACACAATGGGAGTTGCGATGAAAAGAAAGATTATGAAATGCAATATATATATTCTTGTTTTTGGGTTTACCCAGCAATAACACAGGAGATGAAGGAACAATGAATGTTTAATGAAAATACCAGGACTCACTTTATAAACAAAACCCCGCACTTTCTGCGGGGTCTGTTATTGATTTATTATTTTTTAGCTTCAGGTTTGGTCGGCAGAACAGGTGTAATTACCTTTTTTGCCTTTTCGTTCTTCTTTTTGCGTTTTTCTTTATTCTTAGGACTTTTATCTCCCATGGCGTTCTCCTTTTGTCTTTTGACAATATTAAGAATTAATTTCCAAACTCATTACAGTGAAACAACTCATTAAGATTAGCGCAAAAACCGCATGAAAGCAAGTAGATGGCAAAACAATTTTTAAATCTTCGGGCCGGCTTCTAAAACTTCTTTTGGTACTGCATCCGCAAATTGAACAAAGTTTTGAACAAACATTGCTGCCAATTTCCTGGCTTGTTCATCATATTCGCTTACGTTCGGCCAGGTATTACGAGGTTGCAACACGCTTGCGGGTACACCCGGGCATTCTGCAGGGATCAATAACCCAAAAACAGGATCCGGAATGAATGCCACCTTCTCCAGCCCCCCGTTTAACATTGTTTCGATCATTGCCCGTGTATAACTGATTTTGATCCTTGACCCGACACCATATTGGCCACCAGTCCAGCCTGTGTTAACCAGCCAGCAATGTGCATCGGATTTTTTTATTCGTTCTTTCAGCAGCTCTGCATAGACCATTGGATGATGTACCATGAACGGACCACCAAAACAGGTACTGAAGGTGGCCTGAGGTTCTTTAATACCTTTTTCCGTCCCGGCTACCTTGGCTGTGTAACCTGAAAGGAAATAATACATGGCCTGCTCGGGTGTCAAAAGGGATATAGGAGGTAACACACCAAAAGCATCGGCTGTTAGAAAGATGACATTATGTGGGTGATCACCCATACCACTGGGCTCATGATTTTCAATCTGGCTCAACAAATAGGATGCACGTGTATTTTCAGTAATGGTCTCATCATTCAAATCAATTTTGCGGGTATTCGGATCGATGACTACATTTTCTAAAATGGTGCCAAAGCGTTGCGTCATCCCGAAGATTTGCGGCTCGTCTTTCGCAGACAGGTGAATAACCTTCGCATAACAACCACCTTCAAAGTTAAAGACTCCACGATCACTCCAACCGTGTTCATCATCACCAATTAATCGTCGCTTGGGGTCTGCGGAAAGCGTTGTTTTGCCGGTTCCGCTTAAGCCGAAAAACAACACCGAATCATCTTTTTCACCGATATTGGCAGCGCAATGCATCGGAAAAACTCCCTGCAAAGGGAATAGATAATTCAAGACCGTGAAAACTGTCTTCTTAATTTCGCCGGCATAGCGGGTACCGGCTATCAAAGCCAATTTCTGACCCAGATGGATCGCAACAACCACATCTGACCTGGTCCCGTCAATTTCCGGATCCGCTTCAAATCCGGAGGCAACCAGCACGGTAAATTCTGGCAAGAAATCTTTTGGAAGCACATTTTCGGCATGAATAAACATGTTGTATGCAAACAGACTTGACCAGGCACTATCTGTTACCACTCGGACAGGAAAACGGTACGCCGGATCGGCTCCCCCAAAACAATCCTGACCATATAATTCTTTTTGGCTGAAATAATCGAGAATTCGATTCTTAAGGGTTTCAAACTTACCGGGGTCGAAAGGCTTATTATTCTTTCCCCACCAGACATGTTCCTGACTGGAAGGTTCTTTCACAAAAAACTTATCGTTGGCTGAACGTCCGGTTGCCTTCCCCGTATAAATAACCAGCGGGCCATTTTCAGCGATCATGGCTTCTCCACGCCGGATAACTTCCTCATACAAAAGAGGTGGTGTAAGGTTCCAGTGAATTTTTTTAGCCTGCACACCTGTACGCGAGACAATTTCGAATTTAAAAGTGGAACTCTCCATCATGAATTTTTCTCCATCTGTGATTTCTTAATAAATTCTATTCGTTCCCGGTAATCAAGGCTATAACCGCCATCCGGATCGGAACACCATTGGCTGCCTGGCGGAAATAGGCAGCTCCTTCATAATCATCGACCTCGCGATCAATTTCATCGACCCTGGGTAGTGGATGCATAATCGTGATGCCAGGTTTGGATTGTTCAATCAAACGCGTATTGACAACATAGGTGCCTTTCAGGCGGTTGTACAGATTTTCGTCAGTGAAACGTTCTTTTTGAATGCGGGTCATATATAAAACATCGCTTTTTTTGGCTGCCTCTACAAGGTCCGTTGTTTCTACGACATCGATAAAATCATTTCGCAGTGCCGATGTAATATCCCCTGGCATGCCAATCTCGGGTGGGGAAACAAAATAAAAGCGAGGACCATACTTGCCCAGTAACCAGGCTAACGAATGTGCCGTGCGACTATTTTTCAGATCACCGGCAATCGTGACTGTCAGATTATTCAAGCGACCGCGTTCTTTCTGTATCGTCATTAAATCCATCAATGCCTGGGTTGGATGCTGTCCCGAACCATCACCACCATTGATGACTGGTACACCAGCTCCTTCGGCTAATTCGAGAGAGCTTCCGACTCTGGCATGACGAATTACAGCCAGATCCGCATACCCATCGATCATTTTACCGGTGTCATATAACGTCTCCCCTTTTACAGATGAACTGGTGGAATTGGCATCCATCACTGAAACAACATGACCATCCATTTTTAGCATTGCTGTTTCAAATGTCAGACGTGTTTGAATAGAAGGTTCAAAAAATAAAGTTGCCAGTACCTTCCCGGCCATATTCGTTAACCTTCCACCGGCAGCCATAACCGCTTCAAAACGGGCTGCGGTTTCCATGATCAGGCTCAGGTGTTCCAGTTTCAAGTCTTTAACATCCAGAATATCCTTGCCTTTTAAAATTGTTGCCATATCGCTTTGTCCTTTGGATAATTATCGGTTTATTTCATTATACCGATTATACGGGTTTCATTCCTGTGTCCAATTTGATTGTCAAGCGTGACAATCATCCTGATTAATTCGAGAGCCACATTGTGGTGCCGGATAACTTTACAAGTAAAAAACAGTTACCTCGATTCTTATTGCTCAATTGTAGAAAATGAAGGATAATCACAATAATACCTGTTTTAATCCTGGAGAGAATAGAAAAATGCCTGAATTGCTTCATGAAGCAATTACTTTAATCCGTGCGGGAAAACTAGACGAAGCCAGACAATTATTGTTTGGCGTGATTCAGAATGAACCTGAAAATGAAGTTGCCTGGATTTGGCTTGCAGAAACTTTTTCTTCTGATTTGGATCGATTAAAAGTCTTAAATGCCTGCCAGAAGAATGTTCCGAACAATAAGATTGTCAATATGGCAATCTCCAAACTCAGGAAGAAAATTGATGATACCAGCCTGCTGACCCCAGGCGTTAACCCGTTCCTGGAAGGTGGCACTTTTGATCCAACCGAACCTGAACGCACCGGACACACCGGGGCAATCATAGGATTTGATGGATCGTTTATTGTTGATGAAGTCCCCGATTTTGATGATGTAATTGACCTGCGCGAACCGGTACAGGTCGCCCCTGAAGAAACATCGGATATATTCACAAAACCGCTGGGTCCTGTTGAAGAAATGCGGGAACCGGAACGAGAGCCAGATTCACCTTTGGATGTCTATGAACCGGATGAAAATTCCCTTGGAACTCAACAGGAAACGGATGTCGTTGCAGAATATACATCCGATGCAGACCAGGATCTTGAATCTCTTTCGAATTTTGATGCCAGTATTTTTTTGGAGCCAAGACCCAATCAGACCGGCGAATTAAATTATGAACCGGATTTGTCCCGATTTCTATCGGACGAATATAAAGGTAAAAACAATTTCGGAAGTCAACCAGCATCCGAGGAACCCGTTTCCTTTGAACTTCCAAAAGCAATCTCCTTCAATCAAAAAATCTCACCGGATGTGCCTAATTATTACATTCCCCCGGTCGTAACACCGCCGGTAAAACCAAAAACACCAGAACCAGTCCCCAACACGCTGCTCACACCACCTGTTCCAGTAACTCCGATTGAAAAACTTCGTCATGAAAATCTGGCAAATGATCCCTTTTTGGAGAGTACGTTTGGAGATAATGAACCGCCAAAACGCAAAGGCGTTCGGCGTAATGTTTTATTGATTTCTGGTCTCTTTACGATAATTGTGCTGCTTTGCCTGATCACAACAATGGTTCTGAGTGGGTATTCACTGGGTCGTACGAAAATAACGCCAACTTTACCCGTTGTATTCATTGATGATATTGTTCAAGCTACGCCAAAAATTACCCTGCCACCCATCGAAAGTCCAACACCACTACCCAGTGAAACACCAACCGATACACCTTTGCCAACCTCAACACCACCACCAACCGCTACACCAACGGAAACGCCATTGCAAACGGCGACTCCGAGCAATACACCAACCCGAACAAGAACCCCATCCCGAACAAACACCCGGGTCAATACAGCCACCAATGCACCCGGCAATCCGACCAATACCCCATCCCGAACTCCAACACCAACCAATACAACCGTTGTGGCTACCACCCAGGCGCCCACAAATACCCAGGCGCCAACCAATACGCCGACTTGGACTAATACTTCTCCACCAACGAACACACCCACTAAAACCCTCTACCCAACAGCAGCACCTACCAATACACCGGTTCCACCCACCAATACACCGGTTCCACCGACAGATACACCTGTACCCCCCACGGATACACCTGTATCAGGCTAACCGAAAGAAAAATGCAAATAAAGACCCTTTTCCGAGACATGAAAAGGGTCTTTTTATTGGTAAATTAGTTTGCTGGCTTTAGAACAACATATTCCAATAAATCATCGACCCAACCACAGCCAGGGCAAGCACAGTCAACAAGTGATAATATATGCGTGCTTTTTTCGACCAGTATTTGTAAATCCAGGCCAGCACACAGAATATCACCATCACCATTGCCAGGACAGCCAAAACTTTAGGCACTTGCATTAGACTATCCAAAATGGGTGGATTACTGAAATAAATATTGGGTACTCCAAAGGCAGGATTGATATCCATAAAAATGCTTGCAAAAGCAATTAGAAATGCAAAGAGGCTGATTCCGAACAATGCTGCGATGAGCCGCCCCACCCGACCTGCCAATTTCCGTGAATCATGCGTCTTTAACCCTTTGATGAAGGAAATAAACCAGGCAATGATCGTTATTAAAAATAACAGGATGCCACCAATGAAAATAAATGCATGCAACCCGATTGAGTCAAGCCAGGTTCCTTTGATAAAAACAAAAGGAGCACCGGTAACTAAATAGACCTTTCCTTCATTTTGTTTTAAGACCATCCGGTTTGAAGAATCAAATTTATCCACCAGCAATCCAGGTTCGGTCTCCACAAATATATCTGTATCACCCGCTACAGAAAGTGCAATTTGTCTGTCTGAAACTACAGATGCCGTAATCGGGTTGAGGCGTGTGACTAGTTTTTCGATGGTCGTAAAATTGCTGCGCGAGAGAAAATATGAACCGGCATAGATATTTTTTCGATCAACAAAATCGATGGCCGGAAATAATTGTGGTTCTTCAACAGGATAATAATGATCAAAAAAGGCTTCGCCCACGCTGCTCACGAGCTTGTTACCTGTTGTCCCATTGGTGGATATGAAAATACCCACATTCTTTTCTGGAAGCAAACCCAAATAGGAATGGAACAGCATCGTATCCCCCCCATGGGAGATCACTTTTTGCCCATTAATGACATTGTAAAAGAAACCGTGAGCCATACCATCCAATCTCGCGTCCGGACTATAAAGCGGGCTATGCATTTGTAGTGCCGTTTCTTCCTTCAGAATCCGATTTCCGTCATACGCGCCATTTTGCAAGTGCGCAATCATGAATCGTGCCATATCCAGACCGGAGGCACTTAACCCTCCTGCAGGTGATCCGACCACAAATTCAAAACTCCCGGCAACAAAATCTCCATTCAGATAACGAAAACCACCCGCCATATCCTGGGCGATGGATGTTGGCAAAGGTTGCTGAAATGTGGAATGCACCATGCCGAGCGGATCGAAAATGTTTTCCTGTACATATTGGTTAAAATCCAAACCGGATATCCGTTGGACAATATACCCGGCTAACGCAGTTCCATAATTGGAATATGCCCCAATTTCACCCGGAGGGAAAACACGTGCAGGAATATTATTCTTGAGATAATCTTCCAATGAAATCATTTCTTCAACATTAAGCTTGAATAACCCTTGCCCGCGATCTTCAAACCCGGGGGTATGGGTCATAAGATTTTTTAGTGTAATGGGTTCCGTGAATGTATTCGGGATTTTAAAGTCCAAATAGGTATTGATATCCTCATCCAGAGAGAGTTTCCCCTGTTCAACCAACTGCATGACAGCAGTCCAGGTAAAGAGTTTGGACACCGATCCGGGACGAAAAAGGGTACTTGCCGGATCTACTTTGATTTTTGGTTGAACGTTCGCGAAACCATAACCTTTGGAAAAAAATACCTGACCATCTTTGACCACCACCACCACAGCCCCCGGAATGTGGTTTTCAGCCATGGAGGTTGTCACTGCACCATCAAAAAAAGCGGTCATTTCCTGTGGATCGGTTGGTCCGTCCAGGACAGACTGAGCAGAAACATTTGCGAACGATGTCAGCAGTAATGTTCCGATTAAGATATATATAAACCCATGCAAACAATTTTTCAGGTTTGATTTAACGGTAGACTTAATAACCATTGTATTCCCTCTCTTCTCTATATGATTAGTATACGAAAATTTACCTGAATATGTTGCAAGTTTTTTTCCCATTTATCGTCAACAAGGCGACCATTTGTTCACAGTCAATCGGGTAACCGTATTTTAATCCACCAGCCTTGATTGGAATCAAAAAAACTGCGCTCCTACTGTTGCTTGTGGTCAGCTTTGGAGTGCAGTTTAGTTAAGATGCTATTTGATAAGGTTATTGCGGGCTTTTATTTTCGGGTACTGAATTTAAAGGGAAAATATAAGGGGCAAAATGCTACAACACTGGTAGCCAATAAGATCCCTGCAATGACCAGTAAGACAATACCCAAAGTGCCGCTGACAACCCCACTAAAATAAAGAATACCAATAACGACGGCAACGATAGCTCGAATGATACGATCCAAATTTCCCATGTTCTTTTTCATTTTTTCTCTCCATTTCATATTATTGCTTTACTGTATTGGATGCAGGGAAAGAAAAAAAGATACAATTTGCTTCTCGCGTCCATTATATTTGACGGATAACTATTGATTGCAATACGAAAAAGACCCGGTTGATGGGTAAAACATGGTTCTTCAGGAAACCTGTTAACGGATTACAAAGCAAACTTCTGGCTGAGGATGTAATTCTCCAACCCCAGGATGGTGGATTGTTGTCCGCTGATAACCGCCTTGACGACATCACCAATCGAGATCATGCCAGACAATTTACCACGATCCACAACAGGCAAATGTCGTACATGCTCGCGGGACATGAGCTGCATACATTCGTTGATGGACATATCGGGGGAGACAACAATAACATCCGATGTCATCCACATGGAAACCGGTTGATTGAGCGGACATAATCCTTTATCGGCAATTTGCCATGCAAAATCACGTTCTGTGATAATACCTTTAATGTTTCCCTGCTCAATCACCAATAATGAGCCAATTCCATGAGCCCGAAACATTTTGAGTGCATCCAATAATGTGTCCTGCGGTCCGACAGACCAAACATTTTTCCCTTTTTGATCGAGGATATCCTTCACTGTATTCATTACACACTCCTGTTGGTTTCACAATCAAGGTTATTTAATTCCATTATAGTGAAAATCCATAATAAACACAGCAAATGTGTTTTTGTGAAGTTCATCACAAGATCTTAAGGATTAATAAACCCGTAATTCTTAAGAATACCCTGGCCGACATCCGATAATACATAATCGACAAATGCTTGCGCGAAAGCGACGTTTTGGCTGGATTTTAATGTTGCAATAGGATAGGAAGCAATCACATTCAAATCAGAGGGAATCTCAATCATTCCCAATTCTGTAAGGGCGTCGCCGGTTACATCTGTAAAATAGACAATCCCTGCATCCGCTTCACCTAATACAACCTTACTAACCACACCTTTCACATTATTCTCGTAGGAGACCACATTAGCAAGAAAATTCTCTTTAAAATTCTCGGGAAGAGTAGTATCCTGACTCGTGTTGTCCAAAAACTCATTCGTATATTTTCCGACCGGGACCTCTTTAGCAGCAATCACGATTTTCAAACCAGGTTTAGATAAATCTGCCAGGATCTTTAATTCTCCCGGATTGGCATTCGGATGAATGACCGTTAATGCATTTTTTGCAAAAATTACCCTTCCAGCTTCATCAACATAACCGGCAGAAACCGAATCATTCATGTACTTCGCATTGGCTGAGGCAAAAACATCTGCGGGAATACCTTGCTCAATTTGCTGAAATAATTCTTGTGTTCCAGCAAAATTGAAAACGACAGTTACACCCGAATTAGCTTCTTCAAAGCGTTTGCCAATTTCTGTAAAAGACTCAGTCAACGATGCAGCTGCCAGAACAGTTATTTGTGTTGGGGCTACCGTATTTGTGGTTCTCGCCGGACGATTAGCAGGAACACAACCAAACAAAAACAAAATAATTAACAAACTAATTACCAAATTTTTTTTCATTAAAATCCCCGCCCGGTAAGTTAGTAATAACGAACATGTTTATGCAAAACGCCTTTCACTACAATCATCGACAAGAAGGAAATGATGATGAGAATGACAGACAATACCAAAGCAATATTCATATCGGTTTCAAAACCCAGATAAATTGCCAGGGGCATGGTTTGCGTTCTTCCCGGAAAGTTTCCCGCGAAAATGATAGTTGCGCCAAACTCACCCAAGGCTCTTGCCCAGGTCATCACAGCGCCACTAACGATGGATGTCCATGCCATGGGTACAATCACCATAGAAAAAGTCTGCCAACGATTCGCGCCATCCAAAGCTGCTGCCTGTTTCAATTCCGGATCAACTGCAGAAAGCCCAATGGATGCTGCCCGAACAAATAGAGGACCAGCGACAAATAATTGAGCCATAATAACCGCCACTCTGGTAAAAGGGATTGTAATTCCCCAGTCAGACAAATAGACACCGACCAGGCCATTACGACCAAAAGTCATCAAAAGGGCAATACCCGCGACTGCAGGGGGTAAAACCGTCGGTAAATCGATCAAGGTGTCAACGATTCGAAATACATCGCCCTTCTTTCGGGAAAGAAGCAAAGCAACCGGCATACCTAAAATGATCGCAAGTATAGTGCTGATCAAAGCGCTTGAAAAACTAACCTGAAGAGCATTCAAGATTTGAGTTTTTGAAATATTTTCCAGTAATGTGGCTGGAGAAACACGCAGAAAGAGTGCAAGTAATGGCAAAGCAATAAACAACAGCATGGGAAAAGCAGTAAGTTTCCAGAGACCAAAAAATCGTTCACCCGACCTCTTCTTATCAGGAATCTCTATTCCTTGTAGTTCATTGTTTTCAATTGAGTATATGGCCATGATTATACAATTTTCAAGTATTCAATAATTGAATATAGCTATTATAGCATAACACCCACCCATGAAAAGTTTTTTGGCGCAAAATTCGGATGAAAACCACTTTATTATTGAATAACTTTTAAGAAAAGACCCACCCAATAAAAACTTGAGGCGGGTCTTGATTTTTAGCAAAAAAAATATGGCTACGACCTGAAGGATACCCCGATTATTTTTTACTTTGTTTCAAGTTCCCTTTTTTGCGCTTATTTTTTGCGGTCATCTCTGAGCCAATATAAATCCCAAATTTGGGCAAGATGCTCCGGTGAAGTAACAGGATCAAGGCAATTAAAGCAAACGCAACACCAAAAATAATCAAAGCACTGCTCAACTGGTTTAACAAAGCAGGTTTGACAATCATCACGCCTGCCAAAGTAAGCATTAACACCCCACCGATCAACTTGAGGATTCGCCCGTGTTTTTCTTCCAGTCGGGTCGCCTTGAGTGTAAAAACAGCTGTCAGGAAAATGATTAACTCATCCAGTTGATAAATAAACATATAAAGAAGCAGCAACAAGCCAAAATTGAGCCCTGTAACCTTTTGGGCGGAAAGCATGTTGGTCCATAAAACCGGGAAACCAGCCGTACAGGAGAATTCCACCAGGGAAACACCCGCCGCCAGAACAATGGTTGCACCAATCATCGCCCAGATTGATTCTGAGGAATCCAGCACCTTGCGCATTTTTTTGAAAATTCCGGGCTTCTTATCGTCCGCGATTGTCAATGAGATGCCTTCTTTATACCAGAAGTAATCTTTGATGTTGATAATTGCGAAGACCAGCGCCACAAGCGCTACGACCACCTGAATCCAGGTCATAAAGCTTACAAAAGTCAAAAAGGTAAAAAGACCTGCGATAAATAAGGCGTACACAAAAGCTGTCACTGCAATAAAAACAAAACCAATAATCAAAACGCGCTTCCGCGAACCAGTGTGTAATGTGAGCGCCAGCAACATGGTTAAGACCCAGACAGAACAAGGGTTAACACCATCCACAAATGCAATTAATAAAGTGGCAACCGTCAGAGATTGATGTGCTAAGCTTACCTCTCCGATAAAAGGCAGTTTAATCGTATCCTGCTGGTTGCTGGCTTGCGAAGGGGTTGGCGTTGTGCTTGTGGGTGGAACGGCTGTGGCATTTTCCGGCAAAGGCACGATGATACCCGCCCCTGCATCTTTACAGCCAAACACTACACATTGTTTGAGTTCCTCCTCAAACATGGGCTCCATATCCTCAACGAAACCTTCCCAATGTTTATCACCGATAAATATGGTTGGCACACCACTAGGCTCAAATCCATAGGCTTTGGCCATGGCGATAAATTTCTCCTGGTTTTCAGGAATGTACCAGACTTCGTAAAAGCGCAACTCGATTTGGGGATATTTTTGAGCCATTTCTTCGAAAAATGGTTTTGCAACTGCACAATGGGGACACCCATCACCCCAGAACATGTAGACCACAACCGGTGGTTCATCCTGGGCTTGCACAGGCTGACCAGGTTGAAAAACAACCAGCCCGATCAATATGACCAAAGCAAGTGTGATTTGAAAAATCTGTACATAATGCTTTGCCAGGAATTTATTTTTTCTTTGCATTCTGATCACCTTTGAAAACTACACGGATTTTCGATGTGAAAAAAGTTAGTATATTTTCTCACAATAACCGGATTGCGTCAAAACCAACGATTTGAGTAGGCAGACCAGTTATCGATCAATGATCTTTTCAAATTAATAAAATCAATAATTGGAAGAAAAACGAGATTTTAAAGACGTTACTTTGACATTAAGAATTTAAATGAAATATGACTCTTAAAAAATATTTTTAGATTTAATCAATGGACTACAGAGATAATTTTGCTAAGCCACGTCGTTTAATAAAGCAGCCTTTTCATTCAGATTGAGATGAACAACCTGTTTTTTAAAACTGGATACATCAATTTTCTGTAACAAACGGACAGAAATGACTAGCATCAGCACCTGAATACTAAAAACAACCAGATAGCCATAGACGGCATTATTCAGAACACTTGATGCGATATCCCGGATTACCCCACTCATCAGTGTTCCAATAAAGCGAGAGAGCGCGTTCGCAACCCCCCAAGCACCCATAAACAACCCCACTCGGGTGGTGGTCATATCCAGCATCAATGAAAGATTCGAGGTGGTGCTTGCGCCGGTACCCAACCCCAGGAAGACAACGCCTGAATAAAAAATATTTGTGCTTCGCATAAAACCACTGATGGTGATGAGAACAAACCCGAACATAGCGATCCAGGCACTGATGAACGCTACTTTTTTCTTGGATGTCCATCGTTCCAAAAAACTTGCGAGTACTAATGCAACCAACATACAGGTGCCCCAGATCGAAGTGATACGGGTCGTCGCTTGAACAGAGAGACCAAAGGCTTCCGCCCCAAACGGTTCCAGTAATACGTCCTGGCCTAAAATTGCAGCAAGAAGAATAGAGAGATAGATAAAGAAGCTTTTAACCTGTGAACTGGCAAAGACTTCCTTGATCATTAAATTCCAGGGTGTGCGATCCTCTTTGGAAATATCACGGGATGGGACCATTTGGCGCGGTTCTAATTTAATTAATCCAATCAAGCCCAGCACGAGTGCAATGCCGGCCACAAATAAGAAAGAAGTTTGAATGATTGCCGGAGAATAGGTCTCCAACAAGCTACTTAACCCAACCGATGTAAAAATGATTCCAATAATCATGAAGAAAAACATAATTGCGATTGTTTTTGAACGTTCTTTTTCACCGGAAAGTTCACTTGCCAGTGAGAGGTATGAAACGCTGGCAAAGTTGTAACCCATTCCCCATGCGCCAAACACCAGAACGCTGAGCAATAACCCCAGGGCAAAATTTCCCGGCATAATGTAAACAACTGCAGGTGCCAACGCCAATCCTGCCACTGTCAGTATCAAGCCCAATAAAATATAGGGAGTTCGACGATAACCAAAAATCGGATGCTTATCTGCGTATGCACCAATCGCAACCTGGATTGGAGAAAACAAATAGGGCAATACTGCCAGGATGGATACCAAAGTAGCCGAGAGTGCTAATTCTTTGATCATTACCCGATTCAATGTGCTGTTGATCGGCACCAATGTCATTGCGACGGCAACATGAATTAATGCAAGCTGTAATCTTTTTCGTAACATAACCTAACCTTTCGAAATAAACACATTTCCTATTTTACTCTCAAGGTTAAGGAGAAGATGAGAAATATGGAAGGTTTACAAAGTCTTAATCTAAATTAATAATGGGTTGAAATAGTCCCACCGAATCTGAAAGATCCAAACCGGCTAGTTCTCTTTTTTGTCCGCAATCAGTGCAAACTGGATCGCTTCTCTAAGAGAGCGTGCTTCTACCACGTTAATCCCCTCTGGCCAGGGTTCGCCCCTTCGGATTCGACGCGGGACGATTGCAGTTTTAAACCCCAGCTTTGCAGCTTCTTTTAATCTCGCTTCCAACTGGCTGACCCAACGCAATTCACCGGACAGGCCAATTTCGCCCAGCAGGACCGCGTCCGCTTTTACGGGTATATCCTTCATGGATGAAGCAATTGCCACAGCAATCGCCAGATCTGCAGCCGGCTCGTCAATTCTCAAGCCACCCACGACATTGACAAAAATATCCTGTTCGCCCAAATGTAAACCTAACCGCCGGGTGAGCACAGCTGCCACCAACAACAAGCGATTAAAATCCACACCATTCGGTGTTCTGCGCGCGTTTCCAAACTGGGTTGGGCTGGTTAGTCCCTGTAATTCCACCAACAACGGTCTGGTTCCTTCCATTGTGACCACTACGGCAGAGCCTGGCACATTCACCATCCGCTCAGCTAAAAAAGCCTCGGATGGATTAAGCACCTCCACCATGCCATTCCCCCTCATCTCGAAAACCCCCACTTCAGAAGTTGGACCAAAACGGTTCTTAACAGATCGTAACAATCGAAATGCTTGATATCGATCCCCTTCCAGATATAAAACGGTATCAACGATATGCTCCAGCACCCTGGGTCCGGCAATGACACCCTCTTTAGTCACATGACCGACCACAAACACAGCAATACCACTCGATTTAGCCAGTTCCCGCAGGCGTGAACTGCACTCACGTACCTGAGTGACAGAACCTGCTGAGGAGTTTATTTCCGGCATATAGACCGTTTGAATTGAATCGATAATCACAATATCTGGTTTTACGGCAGTGATATGCTGCAAAATCACATCCAGATTTGTTTCAGTCACCAAAAACAGGTCTTCCGGTAAACTCTTGATTTTTCTTTCATCGGCAGCCAACAAACGAAGTGCGCGCATCTTGATCTGTTTTTCAGATTCTTCACCGGAAACATACAAGATCCGCCCATGATCGGTTTTTCCAGCCATTACCATTGTCATTTGCAATAAGAGCGTTGATTTCCCGATACCGGGGTCGCCTCCAACCAGCACAATGGAACCTGGCACAATCCCGCCACCCAAAACACGGGCAAACTCACCCATCGAGAGCGGAATCCTGTCATCCAATCCACCTTCAATTTCCTGTAAGCGCATTGGTTTGGATTGAATGCTTAACCCGCGTTGACCTTTTTTGCTGTTTACGGGTGGTTCTGGTGTAAGAATCTCCTCATCCATGCTGTCATATTCACCACACTGCGGGCAACGGCCCATCATGCGCGCAGAGACCCGCCCGCATAACCGGCAAACGTATCGGATTTCAGGTTTTGCCATGACATGCTCCAAAAAAGAAATTAAGTTCTATTATAGCGTGCTTTGTGAAAAAAGAACCGCTGGCACTCGCCAGCGGTTTCTGTTTTAGACACTTACTTCTAATTCCTGTTCCGGAAGATCTTCCGGAGAGGTGTGACCGGATTTGAAAACAAACTGTTCGGTTGCCTCATCATAATCGATGAGAATTAGATCACCATTTTTAAATTGACCGGATAATAACGTATCCGACAGCCGATCTTCAATGCGATTGGTGATGACCCGGCGTAAAGGTCGTGCACCAAAATCGGGATCGTAACCTTCAGCGGCTAACTTCTCGAGCGCTTTTTCGGAGGTTTCAAGCGTTAATTCATGATCAACCAGCCGAGCGGCCACCTTGTTAATCTCCAGGCTCACAATCCTGCGAATATGTTCCTTTGTCAAATTGCGGAAGACCAAAACACCATCAACACGATTAATAAATTCAGGGCGGAAGACTCGTTTGAGAGCTTCTAATAATTTTTTACGCATGTCGTCATAGGCGTTTTCTTCAATTTTTATTTCGTCTTCATTGAGAGAGAAACCAAATCCCTGCTGACGCTTGATTACATCTGCACCGATATTGGAAGTCATTACAATAATTGCGTTTCGGAAGTCGACTTTATGACCACGTGCATCGCTCAAATGTCCTTCTTCCATGATTTGCAATAGCATATTCATGGCTTCGGGATGTGCTTTTTCGATCTCATCAAAGACGACTATCGAATATGGACGACGGCGAATTGCTTCTGTCAACTGTCCTGCTTCCTCAAATCCAACATATCCGGGAGGGGCGCCAACCAAACGACTGACAGAATGCCGTTCCATGAATTCGGACATATCCAACTGAATTAAGTTATCTTCACTGCCGAACATGAAGCGAGCCAATGCTTTGGTTAGTTCCGTTTTTCCCACACCTGTTGGGCCGAGGAAAATAAAGGAACCAATTGGACGGCGCGGATCTTTTAATCCGGCACGAGCACGGCGAACCGCTTTCGAAATCATTTCAATGGCATCATCCTGCCCAATGATCTGGTTCTTTAATTCTTCTTCCATGTGCAATAATCGCTCCGATTCCTCGGTTGCCATTTGCATGACAGGCACGCCTGTCCACATGGCTACAACTTCTGCAATATCATCTGCCGTTACCACCGGGCTGTTTGCCCGATCCCAACCCGTGCGTAATTTTTCAAGCCGATCTTCCAATTCCTGACGCTTTGGGTCCATCCCAATTTCATCATTCGGGATCTCGATCTCGATTTCCTTTTTTTCATTTTCGCGAATTTCACGTAATTGAGCCAGGATTTCTTTCGTTTCTTTTGCCTGACTACTCTTGTACATGCGGACACGGGATCCGGCTTCATCAATCAAATCGATGGCTTTATCCGGAAGAAAGCGTTCGCTGACATATCGGGAAGAAAGTTTTACGGCAGCATCGATCGCTTCATCGGATATGATTAGGCGGTGATGCTCTTCATACGCACTTCGAATTCCACGCAAAATTTGGACAGCTTCATCCTGAGAAGGTTCCTCAACCATAATAGATTGGAAACGCCGTTCCAGGGCTGCATCACTTTCAATGTGCTTGCGATATTCATCCAGAGTGGTCGCGCCAATCACCTGCAGTTCACCGCGTGAAAGTGCCGGCTTCAGAATATTGGCTGCATCCACAGAAGAACCTGCCGAACCAGCGCCTACCAGCATGTGAACTTCATCGATAAACAAAATTGCACCGGAGGCTTTGAGTTCATCAATGACCCGTTTCAATCGTTCTTCAAATTGGCCACGATACATGGTGCCAGCCACCAATGATCCTACATCCAATTGCATTACCTGTTTGTTCAGCAAAGGTGCAGGGACATCTCCCTCCACAATCCGTTGCGCCAGGCCTTCCACAATAGCGGTTTTACCCACACCGGGTTGACCGATCAAAGCAGGATTGTTCTTGGTACGGCGTGCCAGAATTTGGATCACGCGCTCGATTTCCATTTGACGACCAATCACCGGGTCCAACTTATGTTCTTCAGCCAGCGCTGTTAAATCTGTTGCCAATTGGTCAATCAGCGGTGTTTTTGCATCTTTTTTGGATTCAGGCTTTGCAGGTGTGCTGCGATTTTCTGATGTTCCGGGTTTGGCATTCGATTTCGTTGGAGTGGTTGCAGTCCCGCCGCCTTCCTGTAAAATTCGACGAGTCTGTCTCCGAATTTGCTCCGGGGTGACTCCTAATTTTTTCATCACATCATTGGATAATCCCTGATCAGAACGAACCAGCGCTAATAAAATATGCTCGGTTCCAATGTAATGGTGACCCATCTGGCGGGCTTCTTCAATGGCAAATTCGAGAACCTGCTGAACACCGGCAGAAAGATCCAAACGTTGGCTTTCTGAATCGCCCTTACCGCCTAGACGTTCAATCATCTCGCGAATACGATCCGGATCCAAACCTAATTCACGTAAAACCCGGCCTGCGACGCCGCCTTCTTCCAGCATTAAACCCATCAGCAAATGTTCTGTACTGATGACTTCCTGGTGCATCTTTTCGGCTTCCTGATGAGCCAGGCTGAGCACTCTTCGAGCTCTTTGGGTAAATCTTTCCATTCCAGCCATGGCAACCTCCTGTTTATAAAAACGCCTGTTGTGCCAATCATAGATGGTTCAGGCGTCAAAAATTCGAATTCCAACCGGGGACACAAAATCCCCATCAACAAAATTACCAATAAATAGTTAACTCGATTCTACCAGCTTTTAAAGTCTTGTCGAGTCTCGCCAATGGGGTGTAGAGCGTTATTTGTGTAAGAGTTTTGTTAGAAATTTGGGAATGGCTTTGGCCAATTATTGAGTTCGATTTGAAATAAATAAATTTTTGTTTTTGAGCTAAGATCCAAACGATAAATTTATATACTCAATTGTTGGATTGGGGAAAAATATATTATCCATGATTGTTAATTAAGAGTTGAGTTTTTATTCCTCGAACCAAATAATTTATAACCTAAGAAAATTAAAACCAAGACTGTAATCAAAGAGCCGGATAAGAATAAACCCAGATAAAGTGGATCATGCATAGTTCCTATTATCAGATTTCCAGAAGAAATTTCTGATGGGAAATCTCGTATCATAGTGATTACCTCCCAGTTCGCCATGTGTTGAGTCAAATCGTTGGCAAGTAAAATTATTAAAATGAGTAAGGCAAATGAATACTTATTTTTATTATCATTAATTAACTTTTGCATATTTATTGCCGAAATGAAAAGCAAAAAAAGTAATGGGATGATAAAAAATCGAGATGAAATTCTTTCGCCAGAGATTAATGGAATTCCAGTATCAAATATTGGCATATAAAAATTTCCAATACTTAACACAATCATTGCAATAATAGGGAGCATTAAGTTCCGTATGCTATTTTTACAATTTGGCAAAAAGGACATCCCAGAAAAAATTACAATCAACAAAAAACCTATCAACCCAATATAGAAATCAAATTCCCATACAAGGACATTTACCTTATTTGGCACCGCATATGCGTCAGCAAGAGTAGAAACCGAGATTAGACTGGTAAATAACCTGTCAGTTGTTGGAAATCCAGCCATGAAATCAATTGGTAATAATTTTACCAACAACGCACTGGGGAGAATACGATAGGAATTAATAAGGATTGAAAATAATATTGTTAAAAAGATCCATTTTTTATTTTGATTATCGGTAAAAAAAATAAATCCGATAAACAATAAACACCACACAAATATATGATATCCTCCTGCAAGATAGACGAAAAATTGTATAAAGCAAATTTTACTAACCCATCGCCAGGAAATATTTTTGTTTTGAGATAATTCAAGAATTGATGTTATAAAAAATGGCAATAAAAAATAACTTGCCCAGGTCAAGTGACCAATTGCTAAATGTGAGACGATATGCCCATTTAGATTGAAAACCAAAAAAAGAAAAAGAAAAACAAGTAATGAAATTTTGAATCTTTTTCGAAATTGCAATAGACCTATGAACCCAATCGAATACATCACCAAAACATGTATTAAGATTGATGTCTCAATCGAAAAATATTTAAGAGTCAATAAATTCGGTGTTAAAATTAAATCTGGGATTGAAAAATATCGGTTAGTGACCCCCTTCAGACCAATCGCTTGTGCAATATGTAAAGGGAATCTTCCTTCAATAAACGCTTGTTGGAGAATAGTAAGTCTTGGAAACGTAATATCTAACCAATCCAATCGATCGGATGGGATTGTCCCAAAATTAAGAAACCTTATCCATAAAAATAATCCAAATAAAAAGATTACAAGAATAAGAATCTTATTTAGAATTTTTCCAATTTTATTATCTGGAAAATATATTAAGGAATTGATTAGTATTAAAGTTTTATCTTGAATGATTCGCCACATATTTTGCTGACTTTATATAAAGGTTATAAAAAGTAAATAACTTCCAGAGTTTCAACTCTCAAACTACTTATCCATATTAAAATTTTTCCAATAATTATTTTATTATCTTGTTTCTTTTAAGAAAGTATATCTCAATAGATTATTTTTTTACTTGCCCAAAACGTTCTAATTCAAAATTTAGTGATTGACAGGTGTTTTTCAAAATGGTTGAAACTTCCTATGTTTTTTTCTTAATTAATAAAATGTGGATTATAGAAAAGGAAATAAGGGGTAATAATCTTATATTATTCAAAGTCAAATTAAGTTTTACTCGTCGTTTTACTAAATCGAAAAATATTCGCTAGTGTCAATTTATTATCCTTTTTCAGTTTTAAATATTCACGTAGAATGATACTAATTCCAATCAGAAAAAATGGCATTCCAAAATGGATATTTCCTTGAACTAAAAAAACTGCCAACCAGGAAAGAAGACACTCAATTGGACCAATCCATTCCAACAATATTGAAGGTGAGTATATATTTGTTAGTGGGGCGAATAGATGAACAAAAGTCCAGGATATTTTTCGATCAATAAAAAAGAATCCCAAAGGAAGGAAGACAAAAGGTAAAATCATAGAGAGTTTTGCCCGCAATTGAATCAGATTTAAAGGAACAATCCAATATAAATTCGATGCGTGGGTAGAGAAAAATTCAAACTCGGGCTTAGTTGAAAACCACTCTGTAATCCAATTAGGTTGAACAATGAAACTGATGGCAAAAAAAATGATCACTGAAAATCCAGCTTTTAACCAATCATATTTCCTATAATTCATGATCAACCAAGGAACAATAACAAATCCAACTTGCGGCTTGATTAATGCAAGTCCAATTAACCAGGGAGATCCCATTACAATTATTCCCGCAAGAAGAAAATCAATTTGGCCTACATATAAACTAAATAAAAAAGGAAAAAACAAAAAAGCATATATGATCTTTTTCTTTAGCATCTTCCATGCAAATAATATGTTCATAAAAATATAAATGCTATATGCAAATCCAATTGGTAACAATGAAAAAGGCACGAAAAACAAAGCCATAAAAATAGGGCTATTAAAGTCATAGATCTGGTAAGGAGACATTCCACTCAAAATCGCCTTTCCGCTCTGATAAAAAATATTAAAGTCATACAACCACATAATAAAATTAATCCTCTTATTCAAAATTAATTACATCCCATTGAAAAGTATAAACAAAAAACAAACTGAAACTTTTTAATAGAGCTCTCTCTCTAAAACAATAAATTAAAAGTAAAAATTCATTGGGATTTGGATTACAGCTTTTTCAATAAATTTTTTTTCTAAATATGATTTTATCTGTTTCTAAAAAGGATTACTTTAAAATATGGCTCCAAATATAATCAAATTTTTAAAAGCAATAAATAAATTTGAAATCTGCCATATAGTATTAAGTGGGGAGCAGGCTGTCTATTTCTTCATAGGCTACCACATATAATTGATCCAGGAATCTATTCCATATGGATAGAAGCCATCCAAACCTTTTCAGAAAACAGATTGTCGTTTAGCTAATGTATTTTTGGGTTGTCGAATTTCTCCATTTTCATTTGGGTTTTAAGTATTTTTTCACTCGTAAAAATGATATTTGGATTATTTCAAAATAAATCCATTTCAAGGACCGCCCAGATTTTAGCTTTGCCAATGGGGATCCGGTATGAAATATTTTCATGGTTGGTGTTATTAGCTGAAAATGGATCTGAGATTAGTTGGGTCTGTTATATAAAAGCTTATTTTCACGAACGTTTAACGCGAATTAGCTATTGAATTTTTAATTCATAATCTTTCATTTTCGCTACAATTAATATATGAAGATATTCAGGGTGGACTTTATCTACACTTTCTTTATAATCGGTTTCTTTTCACTACGTTAAAGGATAAACGTAATTATGAAGGAAAGGTTCTTTAACAGCTGGAAAGATTGGAACCCTTATCTCGAAACGGCTCTGATTACATTCTTGTTTGTCCGGTTTATTTCCAGTTTTGCAATCATGATCCTCGTTATATTTCGGCCTAACTACGTCCAGCCCATGGATGTGAACACGATTAATTCATTTCCTAATATACAAAGCGAAAACATCTTCATGGAATTGTTTCTAACCCCATGGCTACGCTGGGACACAGTTCATTATATTGGCATTGCTGAGTTTGGCTACGGTGGTCAGGAACTCTTTAGTGTTTGGCCACCTTTATACCCATTTCTAATTAAGGCATTCTCCACAATTTTTCAACCCTTAATACTGGCTGCAATTATTGTCTCCAATCTGTTCTTTATTACCGCTACCACTCTCTTCCTAAAACTTGTTTCGGAAATATTTGATGAAAATATTGCCAAAAAAGGCATCTATTGCATGTTTTTATTCCCTACATCTTTCTTCTTGATTGCACCCTACACCGAATCCCTATTTTTAACTTTAAGCATTGCAGTTGTCTATTTGTCCAGGAAAAAAGAATGGTTATTCGCTGGTCTATTGAGCGCACTTGCAGCCCTGACAAGAGTTCAGGGAGTGCTGTTAGTCTTGCCAATCTTTATTGAGGGAATGCAAGTTTATTTTTCCAAACGAGATAAAAAACAACTCCTCCAATTTCTGCCAGCTACTCTTTTCGCGCCATTTGCTTACGGTTTGTTTAGTTTGTACGTGCACTTTGGACTGCTAAATGATTGGCCATGGGTTGCGTTGCGTTCACATTGGGGACAGTACTTCGCCTGGCCCTGGGAAGGATTTGTAGGTACAATCACCGCATTATTTGGCCGAAAAATTGACTATAACGTTACGTTAGATTTTGTAAAAATCCTCAACGTGATTTCCGTAATTGTTTCGATTTTTTTCCTTGTGAAGATTTCAAAAAAACTTCCCCTCTCCATCATCGTATTTGGTTGGGCAAGCTTTCTTATTGTTATCAGTAAGGTGGACAACCAAAATATTATGATCAGCACCCTGCGGTACTTATTAGTTATATTTCCAATTTTTATAAGTCAGGCTTTAGCGATTAATAGAAAATGGCAAAAATATGTACTTCTTCTTCTCGGGCTTTCTCTAAATATTGCTTTATTGATCCTTAGCACATGGGGTCTTTGGGTCGCCTGAGAAGCGAAAAAAATCAATTAGATTTCAATAAATACATCTGTTTAAAAAAATAAAACAAGGAAAGTATATCGCCAAGAATGAACATTAAATAACTTACCAGTGAATACCAGTTTTTTCAAACTGATTGTATGCTTAAAGCAATCGTTTATGCATTCCCCGCTGACGAAATGTTGGAAGTTCACTTAGAAAGATAGCTCATGTTCAAAACGATAAAAAGATTAATGTCCAAATGGGAAGCGATTCTTTTCCCGGAACAAGAGATTTATCAACAGCGATTTTCTTCCTGGAAACTATTTTTGTTATTTATTGTTCTGACCGTGGTCTTTACAATAATCGGAACAATGATACCTCTCGGTGGTTTGATTGGGTTTGATTGGTCACATTTTTATGGAATTGGCAGAGTACCACCATTTTATCCGCCATGGACGATCTACATTGTTAATTTATTTACCTGGCCAATTCTTATTGGATTAACCACCGCAAGTTTTGCAATTGCGGCATTAAGAAGATCAATTCACCCCATCAGTCTTGCAGTGTCTTTTTTCTGTTTACCCCTTTTATGGACACTATTTTTAGGACAACTGGAGGGGATAGCCCTATTCGGTTTATTATGGATGCCATGGTTAGTGCCATTGGCATTAATCAAACCACAATTAGCTATTTTTGCATTTGGGGCGAAAAAACAATATCTGATCGTTGCAATAATTTTCCTCTTGCTATCGCTGATTATTTTCGGATTGTGGCCAATAAAAACTTTGTCGGTTGAATCGTATTACGGCGAGGGAAGATATCAACAGAATATCGGAATTGGTTTATGGGGATTACCATTTGCTTTAATTGCATTTTGGTTATCCCGGGGAGATATGGATATGCTCATGTTGAGTGGTTGCTTTATGCTTTCCCACCTGATCCCCTACAATTTGCTCCCAGCTACTCCAGCGATTGCCAGATTAAAACCGCTTCCTGCAATCCTGGCTGTCCTTTTTTCGTGGATGCCACTGGTAGCAAACAGAATTGGCCCAATTGGTTGGTGGTTTGGTTGGTTGTTCATTCTTTGGCTATGGATCAATTTAGCTGTAATGCGCTACCCACAACACAAATTTAGTCGTTTTTTTGCGAAATCGCTATTCTTCAGAAATTAAGGCCATTGTCAAAAATAACAAAGGCGGAAAATATTCATACATCCATGGAATAGGTGTAAAGAATGAAAAAACTGTCACACAAAAGGCCAGATAAACCAATAACCCTGTAATTTTTCGGGCTAATAAGAATGAAGCTCCAGAAAGAAGAACGGTCGTGATTCCCAGGATAGCAGACAAATAATTAGCACCCAAATTTTTTTGAATGATATATGAAAATCCGATTGAATTACCTGTCCAGCCAGTCTCACCCAATGACATCGCATATTCTCCCAATGCTCGATAATGTTGGATCGGTGCAATCAGAAATTGTTGTGGGGATTGAATTAAAAACGGGAGCACTATGATACCAAATACAATCCCTGAGGTGAGCAAATATTTAATTGCTTTACCCCAACCTGCCTGGAAACCCCAAAAAGCAACAAGAATGGGGGCATAAATGATTGCCGTTTGGCGGCTGGCTAAAACCAGTCCGAACAGGAAAGCACTCCACACATATTTTTTATAAATCAAAGTCATACTCATTAACATGAGCCACAACCATAAACCAAATGTATGTCCATATGCCTGAAAACTGATCAATGGAAAAGATATTTGAAAAAACAGGATATTGACACTACTCAGGATTAGTACCAGGCTTGTTTTTTGCATTTTTGCATTTTTTAGTGGTAGCAAAATAAACATGATAGATATGAATATCCATAAGCCTAACCCAATCCAGCGAGGGTCAAAATTTAACAAAAATGATGGAACATAAATCAACCATAAACCAGGCCAAAAAGTTAATGGCATTGGATATGGGAAATAATATGTTTGATAAGGGTTTCCACCGTGAAGAAGTGCTTCAGCCGCTTTTTGAATCAGCGGGAGCATATCCGCGATTTCAACCTTATATGGAATAAGGCGAATTGTTATAATTCGAAGAATTATTCCAAAAATTGTAATTGGAACAGCAAATAGCAAGAATTTCTTAATGGATTTGCTTGTATCAAAATTGTTGATATGATCGATCAGACTTTGAAATTTTTTAAATTTCAACTTGGGCAGGAAACTAAATGAATAATATAAACCAAAGAGAATTATTAACAATATGCTAATACTAATATTCCCAACTACAAGTGTTGGAAATATTTTGACAATCGCTTCATGAAAAATGAGGACGAGATGAAAGATGGAGAGTATAAAGAGAATATAAATTTTGTTTATTTGATTAAGAGGTAAAACCTCCGGTTTTTCATCCAACTTCCCCACCTTTGGCTGGTAACCCACCCTTTTTTCTCACCCGACCAAATATGCCATCACCCAATTGGTGGTCGCCAGTAACCCGTCCAGATGTGTGCGCTCATAATTATGAGATGCATCCACACCCGGACCAATCAACGCCAGGCGAACATCTCCACCGGCTCGCCAAAAGGCTTCGCCATCCGAACCATAATACGGATAAATATCCACCTTATACGGAATCTGATATTGGTCCGCCAGGTCCCGCAAACGGTTGCTGAGCGCATGATGGTAAGGGCCGCCGGAATCCTTTACACAGATCGATGCAAATTGTTCGTGTGAGGTCTGTCCTTCTCCCACTGCTGCCATATCCACAGACAACAATTCTTCCACTGTTTCCGGGATCCCGCTGGAAGCGCCGTGCCCAACTTCTTCATAATTACTGATCAGAAAATATGTCGTTTGTTTGGGTTTTAGACCCGCATCGGATATACTCTTTACTGCTGAAACCAGATTGGCAACACAGGCCTTGTCATCCAAATGCCTGCTGCGCACAAATCCGTTGACCACTTCTACCCTGGGATCAAAGGCGACAAAATCTCCCACCTGAATCCCCAATTTGGCAGTTTCATCCGCGCTACCACTGACGATATCCAGGCGAACTTCCATATTTTCATCGTCGCGTTTGTTCTCGCCTGTGGCCTGTCCATGAACATGAGCAGATGCTTTTGTGAGCAGCAATACTCCGGACACAATTTTGCCAGTCCGTGTAATCACCCTGCAAACTTCACCTTCGACTGTATTCCAGGCAAAACCACCCAATTTGGATAACTTCAGTCGACCATTGCTTTTAATCTCTTTGACCATCGCACCCAATGTGTCTACATGCGCAGTTAAGGCGCAAGGATGATCATTCTGCTGCCCTTGCCACGTAACCACCAATCCACCTTTTCGTGTTTTTTGGCAGGTAATCCCCGGAAATTGCGAGATCTCTTTTTCAACAAAATCAATCGCCTTTTCGGTATATCCGGTCGGGCTGGGTATATTCAACAAATCCGTCAAAAACCGGAGAAAATATTGTGTATCAATCGTCGGTAAATTCATTTTTATCCTTTAATACGAATTTGATGATCAGTTTTTTTGGATGAAGTCAACGCCTTCTCTTTCAGAAATTGCCTGCCGCCACTTCTCCGGAATTGGTATGCTTTTTTGCTGGTGGTAATCATAAGTAACCATAATCGTTTCTGCAGTTGCGCAGACCTTTTGTGTTTCATCGTCACGGATTTCGTAAATAAATGTCAGGCTTTTATTTCCCAAACGACTGGCACGAATCCAGATCCTGATTTTCTGTGTGAGTTTGATGGGTGCCAGATAAGATATATGAATATCCGCAACGATTAAATTAAAATCGAAGAAATTCTCACCATCAAAAAGATCCAGGCTCCTTAAGTACCCCATACGGGCACTTTCCAGATAGGTCAAAAAACGGGCATTATTGACATGCCATTGAGGATCAAGATCCCCATAACGTACATCAAGTGGAATTGAAAAATTAAATTCTGTCATTCTAAAATTATACCCAGCACAGAAATTCATGTCGAGCATTGGCGCAAGCCAAATTGATTTGGAGTTGGCAAGGACGAATCAGTGCCCGGTTGCTTTTCAGAGTATTTTTGCACACACAGAATATCAACCTTATTTTGTCTTGTTTGGTATAATTGTGAAAGAAAGCACAAATTCTTTTTTTTATAAATCAAATGTCATTTGCGCCCGTGATAAATACCACTTGATCGAAGTATTATTGTAGAATAGACTCAAATAAGTAGACAAATTTTACCCACATTGAATATTAATTAAAGGAAAATACCATGCAAATCACAAGACAGGCAGACTATGCTCTTCGCGCTATGTTATACCTTGCCAGAATGGATCCCAATCAACGTTCTGCTACCAGCCAAATTGCTGAAATTCAACAAATTCCACCTTCGTTTCTGGCAAAAATCATTTCCCAATTATCAATTGCTGGATTAATTCACACATCCCGGGGAGCCCGTGGTGGTGTTTCTTTAGCCCGGCCTGTTGAAGAAGTATCTTTATTGGATGTCGTGGAAGCAATTGATGGGCCAATTTCTTTGAATGAATGCACGCATAATCAAGAAAGCTGCCCATTTGGCGAAGAATGCCCCATCCACCCAATTTGGTGTGAGGCACAAAAAGAACTGGTGGATAAGCTTAAAAATACCAGATTCAGTGAATTAATCGCTAAGTAATTTAACTTGGATAGTGTATAATCTATGCATGTTTGAAGGCACTCCTGTTCCACGTCAATTTTTTGTTGTAACAAATAATGGTCAAATTGTGATTGATTGGGGAAATCAGCTCTACCAGGATATCTTCACTGGTGAAGCGATTGTTTTACCAAAAGATAGTATTGCTTTTCCTGTAAAGGAATCTGAGCTTCTCTGGTTAAAACACAACGGGACCATCAGCGGTTATGATAAATTTCAGGTTTTCGTTTTCAATTTGCCTGACCTCTCCAACGATTAGAACACAAATAAATCAATAACGCTCGCAATTCTGCGAGCGTTATTTTGTTTCCAGCCAATACAAGAAATGTTCAGGTTTTTTGATCTTGATCCATGAAGATCTAGATTTCTGCTGGTGTTTCGACGATCATAGTGACTGGGGTTTTTGTCTCCCGATAAATCAATGTCCACACGCTTTCATAGAAAGATTCACCCAATCCCTGAACAAAAGTGATTGGAAGGGCAAGTATAAAGATCAGAAGCAAAATACCTGCGATAATTAATCCCACTGAAACTTGAGCCGCAACCGAATATATGACTAGTCCAATTCCACCCACGACTGCAACCGACAACCCGATGAGAATTAAGGCAACCGGAATCATGACCAGTCCAAAGGCAATCTGCACACCGACCAGAATGAGCCACATGATCATGATGTCTTTTAATGATTTACGAAGGGTTTTCCACCCGGTTTTTAGTGAATCAATTACACCCAATCCTTCAATCACGCAGACCCGCTGTGAAATTTTAATCCACAGACTGATCGCCAATCCGACTACAAAAGCGAGGAACAATACAACCAGTCCCATTCCGATCGTGGCAATAACGCCTGCTGCGGTTGTGGTTTCTCCTGCGGTCAGACCCAGGAGAACCGGGATCGCTGCGCACCCAAAGAGAATCATAAAGACGAATACCGTTGGCAATGTCACCAGTAAATCCATCAACCATAAACGAAATGCGGAATTCGACCAACCCCATTTGAATCCTTTTCGCCAGGAAACCTTCTCACCACTCTCCTCCATGTGGTTGACCATGCGGATATGTGCGGTCAAAGCAACATACCTGAGAATGGTTGCAACAACGACCAGAAAGAATATGACAGCTCCGGCGATAATTGCCCATGTCAGGATTGTTTTTTCATTGATGGCTCCAAAATGCATATCCATATAGCGGTTAATTTTCTCCAGCCATTGGTTCAAATTTCCATCCATGTTGTTAGGAAATCCATTCCATCCGGGGAAATCATTGTTGTTGAATGAATAGTTAAGTCCGCTGCCAGGTGTTCCGCTTCTTCCTGAAGATCCTCCGAAGATTGCCAGGAAGAAACCAAAGACCCATAACGCCGGGTAGTGCCATAAAATGGTCCATGCCCTTTTCAAAATTTTTGTGTAGTTCATAAGAAACCTCCTTGTTTCGAATGCTTTTTCTAAACACGAATGGATTTCGTTTGGTGGTTATTGATCCAAAGAACAATCCAAACGCAATAAAGTACGCTCAATGAAAATAAGAAAAATATTTGTGTGAGAAAGCCCCAATCTGTTATCCAATCGATTCCGCTCCATAATAACTGCGCCTGGATTGTAGTATTCAACCAGGGGTTGGTAACTGTGACGTTATTAATGAATGGCAAAGATTCGAGCAAGAACCGGTTGGCTCCGGGTATTAAATTGATCAGGCCGGTTACCCATCCAAAAATTTGCAGCGCACCGAATAGGAAAATCAATACAGTCGGGATAAGATACCAAAGGCTTTTCTGGAAAGAAAAATTTATTTCTGGTTTCTGGGTGCCAATTTCCATGTTGATTTCCGCCAAAAATACCTCCGGGCTTTTCAAACCAGAGATTGGCTGCAAGGAAGTTAATGCTTGTTTGAGTGCAAGCTGCTGTTTCCAGTTTTCCTGGCAGGTCTCGCATTCTTTTAAATGAAGCTCAAATTCAATCTTCTGAATTCCAGACAATTCCCCATCCAGATAAGCATCCATCCATTGATGCAGATGTTCACTCATAAATCCTCCTTTACAGGTTGTAAAGTTACCAACAGTTGTTTTCTCGCATAGTTCAAGCGCGACATCACCGTGCCAACAGGAATATCCAAAGTATCTGCGATTTCCTGGTAACTCATTTCTTGTATTTCCCTTAATACCAAAACGATGCGGCTCGCTTCCGGCAGCTTAATAATCGCTTGTTGAACAATTTCACGTGTCTGTCTCGTTTCCAACGCATGATCCATTCGTTCGGTTGAGGACAACATGACCTGGTCAATTGTTAGAGAAGGTTTTTCTCTGCGCAGCATATCTAATGCAGCATTGATCGCGATGCGAAAAAGCCAGGAGCGAAAGGAAGTCTGATGCCGGTACTCCGGTAGATGCTGCCAGACCCGAATAAATGCGATTTGCGCAGCGTCTTCTGCAACAGCTGCATCCCCGCAAAAACGGTAAACAACATTAATAACAGCCTCCCTGTACAATAAAACCAGGTGGCTGAATGCTTCCCGATCGCCTTTTTGGGCTGCGTGGATGATTGCAGGTTCGTCTTGGCGTTTGCCAGTTGTTGCATCCCGGAACATGGAATCTTTCCTCTCTACTGGTTAAACGAACTTCCCGGCATATTTATTCGAAAACCATTGAAAAATCGTTTCCGAACGCACACAAAACCTTAAACTGAGCGGATCGATCCCCCATGAAAATTCATCTGATAAATTTTCTGTCCTTTGTAAAGGATGGTTTCAACCCCCTTGTACCAATTTATCGCGCCTTCAACGCAACAAGTATAGGAAAAATCACCATCGATCATCTCTTCCGGTCCCCGATATGGCATTTCCTGAGGCACATTAATCAATGCCTTTTTAAGGAATTCAATAAAACCAACGGGAATTTTTTCAACCAGCATTCGTCCAACATAATTCATTCCCCAAATTGGTTTGCCTTCGTACCAAACTGCCTCTTCACCCATGAAGTCGATATCACCCAAATAGGTATCGATATATTTAAACGATCCCTCTTGAAAAGCAAGATCTTTTGAAGTGGGACGGCTAGGTTGGCTTAGCTGCCCTTCACCGGCATATGTGTTTTGTTTGGCTTTAATTAAGAATAGGATAAAGGGGTTTGAATAAATGATTTCGTTTGTCATTTTCACTCCAATTCTGTTTCAACACTCTTTTATTTTACCTTTAAATCACAAACTAACCATTTGACCAGGTGACTTCCGCGATTCATTTTGCTACACTTATTTTCGGCTATCAGCCAAAATTTCTGAAAGGAGGCGCATAATTCTATGGAAACCAGCAGAAAATCATTGGATTTGTTACTTTTATTTTGTGCGCCTTGTGATGGCTGAGATTAATTAATCTCTCTTTATACAAAGTTTAGCCGCAGGTGTACACTACCCTGCGGTTTTTTATTCGCAGGACCAGAATTCTAAAAGAATTAACGAAGAATTAGGAACGAAAATGGTTCAACGATTAATGGAAAATGAATTTGATGAAGATTTCGATTTTGGATCCATAAAAGGACTCGATCGTCTTCAGAGCATGAACAAAAAAGATGGTAGACCAACCAATAAACCAGGTTTACGCCAATTAGAAAAACATCAGGATGTTGGTGAAACGGATTTCACAGGTGAAAATTTCGATTTTCAATACTGTGCTTCCCGCTATGAACAAGGCTGGTTAACAGAGTCATTAGGTGATTTTTATGAACAACATTGGATTAAAGATGTTTTACGGATGATTAAAGGCGGTAAAGAAGCTTCCGTTTATCAGTGTCTGGCAGATGATTCAACCGATACTATTTTTTTAGCCGCAAAAGTTTATCGTCCGAAACAATTCCGGAATTTGAAAAACGATTTCGTATATCGCGAAAACAGGGATTACCTGGATGAAAATGGACATGTTATTCGGGATACCCGTATGAATCATGCGATCAGAAAAAAGACCAATTATGGACAACAGCTCACGCATATTTCCTGGATTGAGCACGAGATTAAAACAATGGATATTCTCAAAAAAGAGCGCAAGCTTTCGGAAATCGTGCGGCTTGTCGGACCTGACGCCCTGCCTGACGAACAGAGGCTTATCCTGCTGACCGCCGACATGATCAAGAACGGATTTCTCCAGCAGAGCAGTTTTGACACGGTGGACATGTATTGCGCACCGCCAAAACAGACCTTTCTCCTTACCTGCATTCTTACCTTCCATGAACTGGCGGAAAATGCAATCAAGAATGGAGCGCCTTTGCTCAAAATCTCGGCATTGCCCATCAAGGAAAAGATAATCAGGCTCAAAAGTACGCTTGAAAATAATAAGGTGCAGGAGGGGCAGGCAGTCATCCAGGAAATCCAGCAGGCATTCACCCAGCTGGGCGTTGGCGCGCAGGGAGGCCTTTCGATATGAGAGGTTTGGAATACCACGGCATTTTGCGGGCAGATGGCCCGATCGTTATCGCTGCGCACCGGGAAAATGTCGGTTTGTCCGAGCTTGCCCGCGTACGGGATAGAACAGGCGAATTGCGGCTCGGCCGAATCGTCGACATTTCCGAACAGGCGATTGCGGTTCAGCTTTTCTCCGAGAATACTGGCATCTCGATCGATGAATCATGGATCGAGTATCTTGAAAAGCCGCTTACATTCCGTGTTGGTGACGGCATTGTCGGAAGGATCTTCAATGGCCTTGGAGATCCAATCGATGGCTACCCGCCCATCATGTCGTCTGACCTCAGGGACATCAACGGACGCCCCATCAATCCGAGCGCACGAGTCTACCCTCGCGACTTCATTCAAACAGGGATTTCTGCCATCGACGGCATGAACACTTTGATTCGCGGCCAGAAGCTCCCGATATTTTCCGGCAACGGGCTGCCGCATAACCGCCTTGCTGCGCAAATTGTCCGGCAGGCAAGGGTTTTGAGCGGGGAGAGCCAGTTTGCTATCGTATTTGCCGGTATGGGAATAAAATACGATGTTGCCCGCTTCTTTATCGATTCATTTGAAAAATCAGGTGTTCTCTCGCGCGTTGTCATGTTCCTCTCGCTTGCGGACAGCCCCTCGATCGAGCGCCTCGTAACGCCGCGCACCGCGCTCACTGCGGCCGAATACCTTGCCTACGAAAAGAACATGCACGTGCTCGT
>PHBS01000017.1 GCA_002841995.1 Chloroflexi bacterium HGW-Chloroflexi-8 | reverse complement strand
TTGGAACTCTTCTTTCACTTCCTGATCACTTACTGAGATATTGTTCGCTTTTGCATAATTTGCAATGATAATGTCATTGATCATGTTATCTAATACATTTGATCCAAGTCCTTCTGTATTTGCCATTTGGGACTGGATCTGAAGAATGAGGTTATCAATGTACGAAGTATTGCTCGAATCTGCTCCAAAGATTTGTTTTAAACTTTGGTATTGGGTTGCTTGTTGGTTCAATTGATAGCGCTGGAACTTCACCTGCTTGATAAACTCATCGCTTCGAATTGTTTGGTCACCCACTTTCGCCACTGCTCGTTGAGCTTTCAAAATTGTTTGATCAAGTACACCATATAGAAGAATGGCAACGATTATAGCGGCCACAGCAAAAGCAGCGATTAAGATCCTTTTTCGTTGAATTTGTTCTCTTTCCAGACGGGCTTTGTGTTTTTTTGATATTACTTTTGGTGTAGGAGCTTTTGTCATATAGTAACCTCAGAAACAGGTATAAAAAATGGCATGGGTGGATAAATCCACACCATGCACCAGGATTCTATTAACTTATATGGTTAATCGTCAATAGATGAAACGAAGGGCAATAAAGCTACTTGACGTGCACGTTTTACTGCTCCAGCAAGTTCACGTTGATGTTTCGCACAGGTTCCAGTTTGGCGGCGTGGTCGAATTTTTCCATCTTCCATTACAAATCGACGTAATAGGTCGATATCTTTGTAATTAATTTTTGTGTCTTTTTCTGTACAAAATTGACATATTTTTGGACGAGGGGTAAAAGTACGTCTGTTGCCAAATGGGCCTTTTCGAAGTTGACCATTTTCATTTGTCATTGTTAATTCTCCTAAAAGGGGTAATTTTCATTTATATCTAATTCGGGTGAAGCAATTTGGTGGTTATTTTCTTTACGGTCACCAAGGATCATCATTTCTGTTGCAACAATTTCCAGACTGGTATGTTTACAACCTTCAAGGTCTTCCCATCTTCTTGATTGTAATCTTCCTTCAATGTACACCTGTTGGTTTCGGGTCAGGTATTGTTTACAAATTTCTGCCAAATTTCCCCAAGTGACGATGTTGAACCATTCAGTTTCAACATGCCGTTCTCCATCTGCAGAACTCCAAGTTCGATTACAAGCGATCGTAAAAGTGGTAACGGGTCTACCTGATGGGGTAAACCTCATTTCAGGATCTCGGCCAAGTTGACCGATGATCATCACTTTATTTAATCCACGACCCATAACGGACTCCAGAAAGCTTACATGAATCAATAACCACGTGCTTCAAAACAATATCTAAACTACTCAGCTAAGGTGATCATATGTCGCATTACCGGTTCCAAGAAACGTAAATTTCGTTCCAAGTCATTAGTAACCGATGGTAGCATGTTCAGTAGAAACAAAACATATAGACCTTCGCGTTGTTTGCGGATATGATAAGCCATTCGACGTTTTCCCCAATTATCCGTTTTTTCGACTTTTCCACCAGCTTCAGTAACCCAATTGTTAATCTTGGTCAAGATTTCATTTAATGCTGTCTCATCAAGATCTGGTTGTAAAACAACGAGCAATTCGTAATTACGCATGAACGTATTCCTCCTTTCCACGGAATTGCCCTCGGACAACAAATTAATGAGCCGAGAGCGGAAAGATAGCAACGGTTGTTTGTTGCTGCCTAAAACGTTCCAATACTATCATAAAATTCAAGATTCTGCGAGTAACTCTTTATTTGTCTTTGGATTATTATTTTTTGTCGATAGAGAATAATTCATAAATTTCACTCATTAATCGTGAAGTGTCTACTTTTTGATACCATTTTCGAAAAGAAATTGTCTCTTGAATGAGGAATCGTAAATAATTCTCGTATTGGCTGGCTTGATTTACGTTTTCAATTCCCCCAAAAGAAATGGTTAATTCCGTGTCCGGATGTTCCTTTATACTGATTTTCCCCTTTGAACAAAGATATCTCAGTACAGTATTAATTGTTTTAACGCGATGCCCGGTTGCAGCTGCAGCTTTGTGAATATCAAAAACTCCTGCTCTTCGATTTACCGCTAAATTTATCATTCCAGAAATAGACATCAGCAGTGAATTCATTGAATCCATCTCCGGCATCATTTTTCCTAATACCAATATTTTGGGATTTACGATTTTCCAGGCTTTGGCAATATCCACTAAACTTGGTGGGCAAGAATAAATAAGGAGCGCGTTTGAGGGATGTAAATTTATCCGGGTCTCATATCGATATCTTTTATTTTCACTCAAACCCTCAGCCCAAATGACCAAGTCCTGATAGTTATTTAATAGAGCCTGAAGATTGAAATCTTCAGAACGTAAATCGATTATTTCTAGTTTTTGGCTGGCGGATTGCAATTCTTCTAAAACCTCTTCAGAAGGTTGCATTTCGATGACTTCAATTTGAAGCTCATCTTTGCCTTTATAGGAATTTTTCCCGGGTCGGTAGATAATATCAACCATTGATTCTGGAATGGATTTATTTGCTCCTTTCCACCAAAGTAGATCCAATGAAATATTAGTAGAATCCGACACTTTGAATCGGATATGGTTCCTGGCTTTACCAAATGTTGTAGATTTGTTTATGCTGATATTTCTGGTGGCAAAAATAAACGGTGGATTCCCTGGTCCAAAAGGAGCCAAAATATTCAACTGGTTAACAAAATCGATGTTTAATTGATCCAATTCCAAAAATCCATCTACCAAAATTTCTTGGGAGATTTTCTTGTTCTGTATTTGTTTTTGGATTGATTTATTAAATTCCTTTTTAAATAATGCTAAGGCATCATACCGAAGGGAAATCCCGGCTGCCATGGCATGTCCACCATATTGCGTCAACATTTGACTTGATTCACGTATTGCTTCAAATATATTAATCCCATCAACTGATCTCGCAGATCCCCGAATAACTTGATCCTGAAAACCCGATAATAAAATCGTAGGTTTTTTGAAGATTTCAACTAATTGACTTGCGACAATTCCCAAAACCCCAGGATGCCAATCCGAATGATGAAGAACAATTGCTTCCTGGTTTTGTTCTAATTCATCCCTTTGTAAAATTGCTAATGCGGCTTCAGTAATTTGTTCAGTGATAAGCTTTCTTTTTTCATTAAGATTCTCGAGGATATTCGCAAAAATACGGGCTTTTTGTAAATCATCCGTTAGGAAATGTTCAACAACAGAATTGGCATCATCCAGTCTTCCTAATGCGTTCAATAATGGTGCAATTGAAAAAGAAATATGAGTTTCGTTGAGCAAATCGGGATTAATTTCTTTGATAATAAAAATTTCTTTAAGTAATAAACGCTCAGATCTTTTTAGTTTTTCAAGACCGGATTGAACCAAAAAATGGTTTTCCGGGTTGATTTCTGCAATATCTGCAATCGTTCCCAAGGCAACCAAATCTAGTAAGCGGCCTTTTTCCTCTTCTATATTGAAGAGTCTGAATACATATTCCATTAATTTATAGGCAGTACCTACCCCTGCCAATTTATTTAATGCGTGTTCAGAAGGTAATCTTTTCGGATTTATGACAGCATAAGCATTCGGCAATAATTCTGGTAGGCTGTGATGATCTGTGATTATGACATCAATGTCTTTGCTATTGGCGAATTCTATTGACGCATTTTCACTCACTCCCGTATCGCAAGTAATTAAAAGTTTTATTGGAACTGACACAAAATCTTTTAGGTTATGCAATCGGATGCCGTGAGATTCCTTATCACGATTTGGTATATGATACCGAGGATTTGCACCCAAAATTCTTAATGCTTGAACTAGTAAAATTGTAGATGTTTGGCCATCTACATCAAAATCCCCCCAAATGCCAATCTCTTCTTTGTTCAATAATGCTTTCTTGATTCTCTGTGCACCTTTTTCTAAATCTGGCAATTCAACCGGGTTTGTGGGAATGTAAAGTGATGGATTGATAAATGCTTCTGCAGTCTTCGAATTTGTCAAATGCAGCTCTACAAATCGTTGTTGCACCCATTTATTGGGAAATAGCTTTTCAATCTCTTGCGGAACTTCTTTTTTGGGTTTTGGTGACCACTCTATTAGATTTGTCATTAAAATTCAACTTCACCAATTTGCGAAAAATCGATATCCAATATTTCTTCATTCCAAATTTCATCTTCCGGATTATCCAATGAACCTGGGGTTGTTCCTCTTTCGCATAGAGAACGGTACTGGCAGTACTTACATAATAGAGTCCTGGTCGTTTTTAAGAATTCACCAGTTTTTTTTAAGGAAATTTTTTGAATAATCTCCTGGAAAAAACTCAAATCTTCTTCGAATTGGTAATTTGAATACTTAAATGTTTCCATTTTGTCTGGAAAATTAGCAAACCAATAAATCATCTCGATTTGGTCAGGGCTTATCTTATTTGGAGAAATCCGTTCATTCTCGGAAAGAAAAAGAACTAAAGGGTATAACCTGGATTGAATTGAATTCTTAATTTGTTGACTCGAAGGTTTCTTCTTATTCGTTTTCCAGTCAATGATTGTATAGGTATTTTTCTTGTCGATCACCAGAAGATCTAATATCGCAATAAAACGCGTATTACTCAGTTTGATCCCAATTTTACGCTCGGCAAAGTATTCCTTAGTTAATAAACTTTTGGCAAAAGGAACAAAATTACCCCACCAAAAACTTAAAGTCTCATTATCGACCTGTTTTTGAATCTCTTCAGTTGGGATATTGGAAAAAAATTGCTGGGCAAACAAATGAAATTGTTGACCGAATTGCATTTGTTGTTCTAATTCATGAATCGGTTCGGACTGGATGGCTGGCCATTGTTGTTTTAATAAATACTTAAGTTCAAATCTTCTCTCACAATCCAAATAATCCTGCAATTTGTATGCACTGAAGGTGAATTGATTGTTAATTTCCATAATTTTTCGTCTCCAGATAAGTTTTTAAAGCAAGAAATGGGATGGATGAGGTGAGTTGAGACGAGTTGCTGTGATGCGTATCGCCGGTATTCCAAGTGATGATCAGCTCTTTTTTTGCACGGGTAATTCCAACGTATAACAATCGTAGTCTCTCAGATCCATAATCAATTCTGGATTTCTCAGTTGCAGCTCCATAATCTAAATAGAGACTTTCGACATCTTCATTTATCAAGGCTTTTAGTTTGGAAATGATCTCCGCTTCCAAATTGTAGGGATATCTATAAAAGTATTTCTCACTGATGGAATCATCACTTTTTTGTGCTGAAGGAAAATCGTAGTTGTTGACTGAAGTCAAGTAAACCCGATCCCATTCAAGGCCTTTTGCTTTATGGTATGTAGCAACCACAACTTTTCCTTTATAAAGATCCGGATCAAAACCCGTATCTTCATCCGTAAACCCAAAAATCTTTCTTCTGTTGTCAGCAATTAATGTAAGTTCATTTACAAAATCTGGTAATTGCCAATCTGGATGAATGTGAGCAGATTGTTCTAGTAATAAAGCTAATTTATGCGTTAAGGCCAACTCAGTTTGTTGTTTGAAGAGATCCTGCCCGAGGGTAATAAGTAATTGATGGATTGGTAAATCTGCAGCCTCCAGCCATCGATTTAAATATTCCCGGAATAATTTTAATTTTGGAAGGATTTTTTCCTCGTGATCCGGTGAATTAATGGCAATGCGATCTATCCAATCACTAAGAAGGCGTGGGTACAAATAATCTTCTAGAAAACTACATGATTTCATCAGTTGAATCATTTCATCTTTATTGACATTTTCCATATTGAAAAAGATCTCGCAAAAGGAAGAAAAAACACGAACAATATTGACTGTGAGTGTTGGGTTTTCAATAAATCGCAGGATTTCAGAAAGAATTTTCGCAGTCTCCCTCGTTGATTGGCTGGATTGAAGCAACTCAATATAAGGAATACTGTTCTTTTGCAAAATTTCAACTAATTTTGCTCCTCGGTCATTTCTGGGAACAAGAACTGCCACTGTTTTATTTGGGTTCTCATCCAACCACCTTTTGACAGAATCTGAAATAATTTCAAGTTCTTTGGTGGCGGACATTTTCTTATCGTAAATAAATATTGCTTTTGGGTCGTCTTGGGGGTTAGGCTGAGGGTCTCCGGGTGGTGTGGGAATAATGAATGGTGTTGTTAAAGATGTGCGCAACTCCTCCACAGGATGAGCATTATTTACCCAATTGATTAATTCATTTGCAAGACCAATAATTGAAAGGGTTGATCTCCCAGAATTTGGTAACGTCTTCGCAATTACATCCGGTTGAAGCAGGAAGTTCTTAAGGTGTTCAGGACTGGCAGTGGTAAAAGTCTCGTAAATCGCCTGGTTGGGATCACCAACGCGAACCCAATTCCCATTTTCACCGCATAGCAACTTTAGTATTTGTTCCTGAAGATAGCTGCTATCCTGAGCTTCATCTTCCAGTATGTATGGCCATCGGTACTGTAGTCTTTGTAAAAAATCTTTGTCATTCTTTAATGCCATTAACGTGAAACGTATCAGATCATCAAAATCCACTGCGGATCAATAATTCAATGCCCTTTGGTAATCATGGTAGATTTCTACCCCCAGATTTATGAAAGGGTCATTGATGTTTAATGATTTGATCTTGTCCTGTAGTTTTTGTGGTGTGTACTCAAAATCTTTAGACTGTCGTATAAAACTTTTAGAAATGGATGTAATTGCATCCCGCCACCCATTACTAATTTTGGGTTCATTTAGCGAATGTTTTTCATTTGTCCAGGATGATAATAATTCTTTATTACGTTGAATCCAGCTTTCGACAGCGGAGTGGAGAATTTGGTTTCCTTCTCTTTCATCAATAATCTGAAAATTATTATCAAGTCCAACCAGATCCGGTCTTTCCCTGACAATTTGATTAGCCAGGCTATGTAGGGTTAATACTCGGTACCCCAAATTTGGTAATAGCCCAAATTCTCGAATAAAGGTTGAGATTCGACTGGAAAAGTTATTGACAGCAGAATTAACAAGCGTCACAACAAGAATTTCCTGATCGTCCTTAATCAAACCTTGAGAAATTAAGTTGGCTGCTAATAATGAAAGCGTTTGAGTCTTTCCTGAACCTGGCACTGCTGAAACACCCATTTTTCCATTGGTGAATTTCAAAACTTCAGCCTGTCGTGGTCTAGGATTAAACATCTTTAATTTCCATTGGTTTTGTTGAGATCCGAAGAATTCGCTGAACCGCTTTAAGTAGAGGTCCTTTTTCTTCATTGCCACTTTCATTGTATCCGGTAGAATGAATGTATATCCCTTCTTGACAGCGGTTCAACAATCCTTGAATTAGTTTTTCCAAATTCAATTGATTGGTCTCGAATTCATTGTTGTCGGTCCATTTTCGTCCGATTTCCCAATTTCGACTGAGCACATATGGTTGTGTTAATGGTTGCAATAGACGTTGCCACCAACCCATACTTCCGACATCGATCCAGAACTGGTAAGCCACCGAACGATTTTGCAATAAAAAGGTGTATGCTGGCGAGAGAAAAACAGAATCTTCTTCGGATTTATCCCAACTTTCTAAATAAAGGGCTGCAATAATTCCTTGTTCTAAAGTTTTAATGTATTCCTTCGATAGGTTTATTGAGTCATGGTTCTGCTCAGCAGAAACAACCCTACGGAATTTTTGAATTGATTCGACGAGTCGAGAGGTAACATCTGCAGCAATGAAATTATCAGAAAATCCGAATCCGCGTTGGGTTAATATCTCGCCATAAAATCGTGAGATAAAAACATCTAAATCGGATCGATCATTCAACGCATTGAATAACCAATCATATAAGAATTGAAATTTATTGCATAATGAGAGCGTGATACGCTCTTGAAACGCGAGGTTTGTAGTTCCAATTTCAGTAAGCCAAAATTCGTTTCTTGGTCGGTAAATTGACCTGACCATTAAATCTGCACGTATTGGATCCATTCCTTGAATGCAATGGGTTAATGCAATACGCAAATCATATGTCGAAGGTATAAGCTGCCATTCTGGATGGGCAATCTTAGCCCATGTAAGCAAGACATGAGTTAAAGGTTCTTCTCGAAGACTTCTCGATGGGCGGTGTGAAGTTAATCTAATTTGCTTTTTTTCAAACCTGTTTTGGAGCTGGAATCGAAGTGCATCACTGACAAATGGTGATAAAATCGCGATATCTCCAGCAGAAACACCCTGGTCTATCAGGTCGGAAACCTGACCTGTGATTTTTTCAATCATTTCAGGATAATATGCATTGAAGGCAACAGTTAATGAATTTTGAAAGTCAGTTTTTGGCTCATAGATGATATTGTTTTTTATCGTTGAAGAAAATAGATTCTTAAGTGTTAAGATTTCTTTTGATTGTTGAATTGGATCAGAGAAATGGTATTGTTCATTGCAATTCATTTTAAATCTTTGTGCACTTATCGGATCTGCACCTAAGAATGAACGAAAACCGGCATTTTCATCAAAAATAATCAATCCACCAATAAATTTTGAAAGCCATTCCTGAATAACATCATGAAATACTGGAATGTCCTCTTCACAATTTTCGTAAATCAAATAATCGTATTGGTGAGTCAGATATTCTTTACATAAATGCGAAGGCCAAATGGTTTTCTGAAATGTTTCGATTTGAAGAGAAAAATCTAAAAAGTTGTTCTGATAACAAAACTCACGGAATAAATTTGCCATTTCTTGAGCCTGGTCATAAGCCAGGACATGTCCAGGCTCGTGCGACCAAGCAGATTTTAATCTTTCACTTATTTCTTCATGGGAGAATCCAACAACCGCGGCTTTATTAAGATTATCCAAAATTTGAGAAAGTATTCGTGGTTTTTCTGCCCGGATCGATTCGAAATAAGCTCTTTCGAAGAAAGGTTCACAAACTCTATTAAGATAATACTGTGCTGTTTCAAGAGTCAAGAAAATCGGTGGTTTTTTGGGAGTAAACTTGGAAGTTATTGGGGCAATTAATGGCCAAAAAAGGCGAATCATTCTTTGAGCAACACCACCTAAGGTTTGTATCGTAATGATGCCACCGTTGAAATCACCAAAATTATCTATGAATCTTTGGTATACCAGTCCTAATGATCTTTGAGGTACTAATATTAAAATTCTACTTCCCGATATTTTATTGTTTCGCAACAAGTTTAGGTATGCTTTTGCGGTTGTTGTCTTTCCAGTCCCAGCAGGTCCGGTCAGAAACACCTTTTTGGTTAATGCTTTCTCTGCTACTTCAGTTTGGTTATTAAAATAATTCATATGGATAGGTATCCGGATCAGGTTATTGTTTATTTTAGCTGTGTGTATGTAAAAATGCCAATTCAATTAAATACAAATACGGGTAGTTTTTGCCAATTCAAGACTATCTGTTGAATAGTTTCGGCGAAAGAAAAAAATTCGGGTCGAATCTACGTATTAAGAAAATCTTAGTTCAAAGGAATCAGACGAGTAAAAAAAAGCATTATAGATTTTAGTAAAATCAGATTTTCTTTAGGATAATCTGATTGTTTCGACGAGTCTGGTTAATATGGTTTTTTTTTATTAATTAGTATGGTTCGCCAATTATGGAATGGAAAACAGCTCGGGTTAGTTTGGTGTCATCCACTGCTCTGTGACTGTTCGGTATTGGAATTCCGAAGTATCTGCCTGCTTCTTCTAAGCGGAATCTGCGCATAGCTTTTCGTCTGGAGTCGATTAATCCTCGATAATCGGAAAACATCTTCATTACGTCAAAAGCGACATTTTTTTGATTAATGCTTTGGTTATAGATGTTCATAGATTGTTTCATTAATCGAACATCGAATTCAGCATTATACATTCCCACAGGTCTATCCAAAATGAATTCCTGAATTTGCGGCCATATTTCTATAAATGTTGGTGAATCCTTTACCATCTCATTGCTGATGTGATGAATTGCAATCGCCGAATCTGGGATAGGTTGTTTTGGTTTGATAAGTGAGTCGATAAGAACCAGGCCGTTTTTGTCAATAATAGCAATTTCAACAATTTCATCATTTAGTTCTAATCCAGTTGTCTCAGTATCCAAATAAACCGGGTCTTGTGAAAATTTCCTCCTACCATAATCGATCACTTGCTGCTGAGAGATATTTGCCTGAAACATAAATTAACCTTCCTATACCTAAGGTAAGTTCCAATATGCGATTTCTTGTAATCGAACTGTAAAATTGGGAGTCTCCAGCCCGGCAATAAAAGGGCCAAAATAGCCTGGATTGGAAAAATGGTTATCATTCACACTTGCCACTAAAGTATCACTAACAAAGAATTTGTAATTTTCTCCAGATTTGAGAATTGAAATACTATTCGATTGGGAATTCCCGGTTTTGATTTGTGGAGATTGGTCCCAACCAGCCAAATTTGAAAGACCACTTTCTTCCCATTTTTGAATACTGAATCTGCCATCACAAGTTAATCCAAAGTAATACCCATACCCATTTTCATAATCAGGGGATTGCGTGATAATCCCATATTGATCACTGCCAGAACATGTCTCCGTCATAAAAACAGCTTGTAAGTAATAATTTAAAGGTTTATGGCTTGAAAGCCTCCACCCACGCCAACCGGACTTATTTACACTGATCAAAGTTAAAGAATCTTCCTGTGAAAAAATTATTGTATTTCCATCGTTATAGCCCTCAGATGTAATACCAAAACTTGTTCCAGTAAGAAACTCATCCTTCCATGTAGGCTCTCCAGTTGGGATATTGGCATTTGTTGGTGTAGCTGTTTCGGAGAAAGTTGGAATGGGAGTAAGCGTATTCGTTATTAATGGTGTGATCGAAGATACCATCGTAGGATTGATTGTTGGCTGAGAATCTATAGATTTGACGGGAGAAGGAGTAATTGTAGGTTCGATGGATTCAATAATCAATGGGGTGTTTGAGAGCATATTGGAGACCTCTGAAGCAATTAAATCCGGTGTATTGGAATTTGTAATTGGCAAATTGCATGCGCTCAAGAGGAACCCAAAAATTAGCCAAACAAATTTATACATTTTATCTCCAATTCTCCTTTTTTTTCGAGCAAACTTATATTATTATAATCCCTATAAAGCGGTGCCATAAAAGGCTGTATATTCAAATGAAAAAAATTTCCAAATCTCAAAGATTTATTTATATTAAGTTTTTCAAACCGTATGGGGTGTTATGTACTTTCACTGATCCCGATAAACGTCTCAATCTGAGTAATTTTATTCAAGTACCTGGTGTTTATACTGCTGGCCGATTGGATATGGATAGTGAAGGTCTATTATTGTTGACAAATAATGGAGATATTAATCATCGCATTACTTCACCTAAATTTCACTTAACAAAAACTTATCTTGTTCTTGTTGAAGGAAATTTGGACAACGACCACATCAATTTGCTTTCTAGTGGACCTATTATCAAGGGGGGTTACAAAACTAAAGCTTGTAAAGTAGAACAAATATCAGATCCAATACTTCCCGAAAGAGTTAAATCGGTCACACCACATGGACCTACTAGCTGGATTGTGATGAGATTGAATGAAGGAAAGAAACGTCAAATTCGACATATGACTGCAGCAGTTGGTTTGCCAACTTTGCGCTTAGTTCGTGTGGCAATTGGTCCAATTCAAATATCAAATTTGAATCCAGGCGAGTGGAAATATCTTGAGGAAGGTGAGTTATCTCAGCTCAGACGAGAATTAAAAATTTCATAGTACTTTTTGAAAACGTTGGGTATTGTATAATTTATGGATAGCTTATGAAAACGCACCTGCTTCAACTCAATTCATTTGATGATTCCTATTCAATATTAGATAAGTTAAGTTGGAGTAGGGCAAATCGGATTTTGGTGGTTTGGCCAAATTCAGGAAAAATTGAACTGTCTGAATTGGATTTGATTTTAATTTTAAGAAAATCAGTTTCTTTAGGCTCACAAATTGCATTTGTCTGTGACGAACAAAGAATAGTCGAAAAATGTAATTACATTGGAATACAAGTCTTTAGTTCAATTCCAGATGCTTATAGAAAGCCATGGCGAAGGTCAAAACGACTGAAAAGATTTTTTTTGGATGATCCCAAAAAAGAATTAACTTCCCTCACCAATTTCTATCAAAACAAACGGAAGCAAAAATATCATTTGAGTGTATTTCTAAGGGTTACTATATTTATTTTTGCGATATGTGCTTTCCTGGTATTGATCGGTTTTTTTATTCCTTCCGCTGAAATTCGGATCAAACCAGTAACTCAAGAAATCAAACTCGATTTTAATATGTGGGCAAACGAAAAAATTGCTTTTCCAAATGTTTCAGGCGCGGTTCCAATTGATATTGTGTCGATTGAGATGACAGATACAATAGAGGGGGTTAGTACAGGATCTGTACGAATTCCCAGTAATTTTGCATCAGGAAGACTGGTTTTTAGGAATCTTACCAATTCTTCCATCGTTATTCCGAAAGGGACAGTTGTCTTAAGGTCTGAAAATCCAAATCTGCGTTTTCAAACGAACAACGAAGTCACACTAAAAAATTCTAATAATTCGGAAACTGAAGTTCAAGCAACTTGCCTAATTGGCGGAGTGATAGGAAATATACCAGCAAATTATTTAAATGCAATCGAAGGTTTAATTGGCGGAAATGTTGTTGTTGAAAACAAAACGCCATTCATTGGCGGTTCTGAATTAAAGTCTCTTTCTCCCTCAACTGGTGATTATGAGAAAGCAAAACAATTATTGATCGAAAAGATGAAGAAGAATGCACTTATAGAATTTAGAAATTTGTATCCAGAAGGTTTTTTGTTTCCTGAAGAAACCCTGGTAGTATCAAAAACAATCTTCGAAGAAAGAACTCCAGAGATAGACTTTCCAGGAGAGAAATTTCGTTATCAAGCAGATGTTGAATTCTCTATTTGGATGGTTAAAAAAGAAAACATTGAAGTAGTCATTAATAACGCTCTTTCGACATATCTTCCAAAGGACTATGAGATTGTGCCAGATTCTCAATTTGTTAAATTGAAATCAATCCCGACATTTGATGAGAAAAAGGATTTGCGATGGATTCTATCCGTTTCTGAAGTTGTTAAACCTGAAATAGAGCCAAATCAAATTATCCAGCAGATTGCTGGGAAGAATCTGGATTCCGCTAAGAGAATTCTTGGCGTTAGCAGCATTCTGCTCCCAGAAAGTTTAATAAATATCTTTCCATCTTTTTGGAAACGATTACCTTTTCTTCCATTTCGCATTGAGGTCATTATAAATGAATGAGAATTTGCGTATATTGGGCATTGATCCTGGAGATAAGAGGATTGGGTTGGCAATCAGTGATCTTACTGGCACAATCGCAAATCCGTTAAACGTATTAGTTCACGTGAAACGCGAAGAAGATGCAAGAACAATTGTTTCGATCGCAGAAAAGAATGATGTGAAATTCATTATTGTAGGTTTTGCAATGGGTGAAGAAGGGGAAATTACTCCTTCCGGAAGGAAAGCGGTACGATTAGCAGATGTGATCAAGTCTTTTACAACAATTCCTGTGATTCTCTGGGACGAGAGTGGAAGCACAAATGAAGCTAGGCTTGCCCGAAAGTTGATGGGGGTTAAGCGTAAAAACCTCAAAGGTCATATGGATGATTTGGCTGCGACTGTGATCTTACAATCCTATCTGGATGTTCAAATGATTGGTGTACAGTCGAATATTGACTCAAATATTGACTCAAATATTGACTCAAATATTGACTCAAATGCGGAGTAATTAATGAGAAAGAAAAAAAGATCCGGATTAGGAACAGTACTAACAGCCCTATTTCTTATTATGTTGTGTGGATTGGTAATTGGAATATTTTGGGTTTCAACATCTGTAAAAGAAAACCTAAATAGTAAGTATGGCCCCCCTTCAGCTGACTTGAGCAGAATTAACCGAATAAAATATTCTATTGACCTGTATTCTAAAGGCGATGAATTGTTTCAAAAAAATAAAATTTCAGATGAGAAGTTTTATTTTGAAATTGCCCAAGGAGAGACAATTGGACAAATTGCATTTCGCCTTGCTGAAGCAAAAGTTGTGGGAGATGCAGATCTTTTTAGAGAATATTTAATTTACAAAGGATATGATCGGTATGTTCAAATTGGTGTTTTTAGAATCGAACCTGGTATTAATGCAATCGAAGTAGCAAAAAAAATCACAAACCCCACTCCGGAACTGGTTCAATTTAATATTTTGCCAGGTTGGAGAGTAGAAGAAATTGCAGCTTCGTTACCAAGATCGGGATTAGCAATTGATCCGCAAGATTTTATACATTTTGTCAAAAACCCTCCCACTGATTGGTTTTCTAACGAAGAAAATGAGGTAAATTCTCTGGAAGGATATCTTAGCCCCGGCCAATATTTGTTGGATCGAAATCTCGTATTATCGGATTTTATAAGAATCCTGACAGACCGCTTTGAGGAAGGGATTTCTGATCAGGTCAAAAATAAAATTAAGGAAAAAGGATTAACTCTTTCAGAGGTCGTCATAATTGCTTCCATCGTAGAACGTGAAACTATTGATGAGGTTGAAATGCCTTTGATTGCCTCTGTTTTTCTTAACCGATACTATATTGGAATGAAATTAGATAGTGATCCAACCGTACAATACGCTATTGGTTACAATAAGCAACAAGTTACTTGGTGGACTAACCCTCTTTCGATTGAAGATTTACAAATATCCTCGCCATTCAATACCTATCTAAATACTGGTCTTCCTCCAGGCCCGATCTGCAACCCAAGTCTTTCTGCAATTCAAGCAGTCGTATTCCCGGAAGAGTCAAATTATTATTATTTTCGCGCACGATGTGATGGTTCAGGATTGCATAATTTTGCGGAGAATTATGATGAACATCTTAAAAACGAATGTCAATAAAATCGGAGGAAAAAATGGAAATATTAGGACTTGATATTGGTGGATCAGGAATTAAAGGTGCAATTGTTGATACTCAGACGGGAAGAACACTAACTGACCGAAACCGAATTCCGACTCCGGAAGGCGCAGATCCCAAAGATGTTGTGAAAACCGTTGAAAAATTAGTCGAATTCTTTAATTATCAAGGACCAGTTGGATGTGGTTTTCCAGCGGTAATCCAACATGGTGTTGCAAGATCAGCAGCAAATATATCCGAAAAATGGATAGGCACTAACGTTGATAAATTATTATCAAGTATGCTGGGTTATCCCGCTTTTACCCTAAACGATGCAGATGCAGCGGGTTTGGCAGAAATGAAATTTGGTGCAGGACTCGAATATAAAAAAGGGGTGGTAATTTTGTTAACAATTGGTACAGGAATTGGTAGTGCGATCTTTTCTGATGGGGTGCTGGTTCCTAACACCGAATTTGGCCATTTGCAGATGAAGGGTAAAGATGCTGAACTGAGAGCATCCGATGCAGCCCGCCAATCCAGGGATTTGAGTTGGAAAAAATGGGCGCATGAATTAAATGATTATTTGTTAATGATGGAGGGGCTATTTTCTCCCGATATATTCATCATTGGGGGAGGTGTAAGTAAGAAATGGGAAAAAATCTCTCAATATTTGACAATTAAGACAAATATTTTGCCTGCTCAATTAATGAATCAAGCAGGCATCGTGGGTGCTGCAATTTATGCAGAAAATCAGTTGAATGTTTCAGGATAAAATTCCACCTTCGGTAAATCGCCGTAAATCACTAAAAACAGCATTAATTTCTGATTCTGAAACCTTTTCTTGTGTATTTTTATTAATTAATTGACCCAACTTTGCTTTTTCCAAAGCCAGGTCTCGTATCGTGATATTTCGTTGAATCGATTCTTTTACAAGTTCTGCTCCTTTTTGATATCCAATAATGGGGTTTAATGCAGTGACAAGAATCGAATTTTTTTCAAGCCAACCCTCGGCTTTTTCTATATTTGCTTGAATGCCGATCACGCACTTTTCAGTAAAAGCACGAATGCTTCCAATCATTACTTGCATCATTTCAAAAAGGTTATGTGCAATGATTGGCATCATAACATTAAGTTCAAGCTGCCCGGCTTGAGAGGCTAACATAACTGTGGTGTCATCACCAATAATATGGAACATAGCCATATCAAGCATTTCGGCAAGGACAGGGTTTACTTTTCCTGGCATGATACTGGAACCAGGTTGGACAGCCGGCAGCCGAATTTCATCAATCCCGGTAGCAGGTCCGGATGATAACAATCGAAAATCATTGGCAATTCGAATTAAAGTAACACCCAGTGTTCTCATAGAAGCAGAAAAATCTGTCATATCTGCCATAGATTGCATGCTTTCAAATAAATTATCGGATGTATGCAATTCTAAACCTGTGATTCTTATTAATTCAGTAACCATGCGTGAATGATATTCGATGTGAGCATTTAGTCCAGTGCCTGTAGCAGTTCCACCGATACCGAGCCTGCGCAAATTATCTGCTGAACGCTGGATCCTGTCCCTGTCTCGTTCGATTGCGCGGGCATAAGCGCTAAATTCCTGACCTAATCTTACTGGGACAGCATCCTGCAAGTGTGTTCTACCACTTTTGACTATTGGATCAAACTCAATTGCCTTTTTTTCTAAAGCAGCTATAAGTGCTGTGATTGCATCCAATAATTCGGATAATCTCCAAAGACATCCAAGTCGTATTGCGGTTGGAATCACATCATTTGTGGACTGTCCCATATTCACATGATCGTTTGGGTTAACCTGATATTCACCCAATTTTCCGCCCAATATAACGGTTGCCCGATTTGCTATTACTTCATTTGCGTTCATGTTGTGACTGGTACCAGCCCCAGCTTGAAAAGGATCTACAACAAACTGGTCTTCCCAAATACCATTCAAGATTTCATTCCCGGCAGAAATGATCGCAGATGCCTTTTCTTTATCAATTAAACCTAAATCAGCATTTACTTTTGCAGCAGCGGTTTTTACCACTGCCATAGACCAAATAAAGGCTTTGTAGGGTTTTAAATTCGTAATAGGGAAATTTTCAACAGCTCTTTGTGTTTGAACACCATACAACGCGTTTTGAGGTACCTCAATCTGACCTAATGAATCTTTTTCTAATCGAAATGTTTTTTTCATTTTTTACCTATGCAATAATTGGTATGAAATAAAAGAGGAAGTCTGCTGACTTCCTCTGTGATTTGTCTCACAATCAATTTTATCCAGCTGCGCTGTATCCTGGACCTTCCGTGAAATATAAGGCGTTATCTTTCTTAGCAGGAGTAAGGTCCACTTTTTCACCTGCTACGAGTGTTTTTGTGCCTTCGAGATGAACAGGTTCTCCATCATGATTTGATCCATCATAAACTTCATCAAATCCTTTTGTACCGACCGGCATAGAAATTCTTTCTTCACCTTTTGCGACATAATCTTCTGGTACTTCATCCTCTGGGAAAATAGCTTCCCAAGGACATTCAGGGACACAAGCACCACAATCAATGCAGGTATCTGGGTCGATATAGTACCATGGGTATTGATCTTCTGGTTTCCCAGGGACAATACATTCGACCGGACAGACAGTTACACATCCGCCATCTCTTAGGCATAAACTGGTTATTACATGTGTCATGAGTTCCTCCAATAAATGATATTTTTTTGATTAAAGAATCCTGTTAGAAATTTTATATCTGTGATTTTATCGATGATTGATATAATGAGGCGTCTGAATTTGTTGATGAATTATTGGGTAAATATTTATTTTCCGATATATGCAAAATTCTATAAAAAAATATTCAGATAATCTTTGTATGAAATTAATTTTAGCTATTCATTTTTTTTTGTCAAGCGAAGATATGGATCATAAACAGTCTACCAGTCCAAAAGGGTTTCTTCTTTTTTTGATTTTTTTAATTGGGATATTTGCTATTTCCAGTTCATCTATTTTTTCTCGTCTTAGCCAGCAAGAAGCGCCTTCTTTGATTATTGCATCAGTTCGCCTGTTCGTTGCATCCATAATTTTATTGCCAATTGTTGCAATAAATGGTCGGGATGAATTTAAAAAAATTAACTGGAAAGTTATTTATTTATTCTTATTAGCAGGCTTATTTTTATCATTGCATTTTGCTAGTTGGATTTCTTCGTTGGAATATACCAGTATTGCAAGTTCGGTTGTTCTGGTTACGACAACTCCGTTGTGGGTGGCTTTGTTCTCACCAATATTTTTAAGAGAAAAGAATAACCCAAAGATTTGGATTGGCATTTCGATTGCAATATTGGGGAGTGTTGTTGTTGCTGGGAGCCAAACATGTTCTTTCGAACCCGGTTTATTGATGAAATGTACTGGTTTGAGGGAATTATTTTCAACCACTAGTTTTTTGGGAAATATTCTGGCGTTGTTCGGCGCCTGGATGATTGCAGGTTACATTATTATTGGAAGAAAATTGCGGAATAAATTCTCATTAACAGTTTATGTTTTTTGTGTTTATTCCATTGCAGCTGTATTTCTTATCATTTGGTCCTTGATTTTAGGATATTCATTCATAGGATATTCTAAAATGATTTATCTTTGGATGATTTTATTGGGTATTATTCCACAATTAATTGGACATTCTACCTTTAATTGGGCTCTAGGTCACATTCCTGCATCCTTTGTCTCTATTGTTTTTATGGCAGAACCAATGGGAACAATTATTTTGGCTTTTATTTTCTTGCGGGAGAATCCAAAATTGGGAGAAATATTGGGTGGAATATTGATTCTTTTAGGGATTTTGCTTGTTTCCATAGCAAATAATCCGGGAAAAAATCAAAAACAATAAATTTGCATCATTGAAAAATCAGGTATTTTTTCCTTTTTTCTCAATTATTTTTGAAGATCTTCCATATATAAAATTGATTTCTGCAATTTTTGAAGCTAAATGAGAATTGATTAGATCTGTGGTGACTCTCCAACTCCAATTTCCACTCGCTCTTCCTGGAAAGTTCATTCGGCCTTCACTGCCTAAGGAAAGAAAGTCCTGTAAGGGTGCAATAGCTGTGGCAGCAACAGAAGCCCAAACTGCCCGAATTAGATCCCAGGATACATTGTCACCAGATTGAGCCATATATTTCCGATAAAAATCTTTTTCTACCTCAGGCGCCGATAAATACCAACCCAAAGCGGTGTCATTATCATGTGTACCTGAATACGCAACGCAATTTACCGGATAGTTATGAGGTAAAAACAGTTCGTTTGGGTCACCAGAAAAAGCAAATTGACAGATTTTCATACCTGGTAAATCAAACAAATCTCTCAATTCGAAAACCTCATTTGAAATTTCTCCTAAATCTTCAGCGATAATTGGCAATTTCCCTAATTTTGTAAGCAACACATTGAAGAATTCAGCGCTTGGGCCAGAAACCCATCGCCCGATTTCTGCAGTTGGATTACCTGCAGGTATTTCCCAGTAATTTACAAATCCACGGAAATGATCCAATCGGACGACATCATAAAGTTTTAACGTTGAGATTATCCTTTTTACCCACCATTCGTAACCTGTAGCTTTGTGCATTTCCCACCTATAAAGTGGATTTCCCCAAAGTTGACCCGTTGCAGAAAAATAATCCGGTGGTACTCCGGCGACAACAGTAGGTTTCAGGTCTTTGGAAAAGAAAAACAGGTCTGGGTGAGACCATGCATCCGCAGAATCAAATGCTACAAAAATTGGAATATCACCAATGATTTTGATGTCATTTTCATTCGCATATTTTTTTAAATTAGTCCACTGCCTAAAAAATATAAACTGCCGGAACATATGAGACTCAATCTTTTCCCGGTTATTTTCTTTGAATCGATCTAGCGTTTTCTTGTCCCGTATTCGATAACTGTTATCCCATGTTTCCCAGGAAGCTCCACCATAAGTTTCTTTAATGGACATAAATAGTGCATAATCCAAAAGCCATTCTTCTTCGCTTATTTTAAATGCGTCAAACTCCTTCTTTAATAATTTCCTCTTCTGAAAGCGCTCATAACTTTTCTGAAGCAAAGAAAGTTTCCAGTTAATTACTTCCCCAAAATCCACATGGTCATCATTGAATTCGGGTCTTCTTTCCAAATCTGACATTTCCAGAAACTCATCGTCCACAAGAAGTGCCGGGCTAATTAAATAGGGGTTACCAGCAAAAGCAGAAAAACACTGGTAAGGTGAGTCACCATAACCAGTTGGTCCTAGTGGTAATACTTGCCAAAGTGAACTGCCAGTCTCTTTTAAAAAGGAAATCCATCGATACGCTTCTGGACCAAGATCGCCAATCCCATCTGGTCCGGGAAGAGAAGAAGGATGAAGTAAGATGCCTGCTGATCGTTTATATTTCATATGGTAATCTCCTGGTCTGAATAATTTCTCCAGACTTAACAATTTTGGAATGATAATCACTGGCAATCACATCTGTTCCGATGATCCCACCTGGACAAATAATTGTCCCGTCCGGGATCAAGGAATCTTTACCTATCAAAGTAATTTGAAGAGAATGGTCTCTGGATATTCCGATTTTGGAATTTTGGCCAAATTTTACACGTTTATCTGCGATCACCCGAAATAATTTTGAATATTCATTAATTTCACAATCAGTTGAAATTATCGACTCTTTTATGACTGCTTTTTTGTGTACAATGACTCCAGGTGATAATACACTGTTTTGTATTACTGCATCTGCTTCAATGATACAGCCATCCGAAATCAAACAGTTTTCAATTCTTGCATTCTTGTGTATGAATACCGGAGGTCTCTCATAAGATCTGGTGTGAATCACCCAATTCGGATCATATAAGCTAAAAGGAGTTGTTTCGGATACTAGATCCATATGTGCCTTCCAATAGGATTCAACCGTGCCCACATCAACCCAATATCCATCATAGTGGTATGCACAAACTAAGTAGTTTTTCTTTAATAATCCCGGAATGATGTCTTTTCCAAAATCATGCTTCGATTCTGGGGAAGATCTGTCATCCCAAAGAACTTGATTTAATACCTCACTCTTAAAAAGATAAATACCCATATTCGCGGTGTTAGAAGTTGGTTCAATTGGTTTTTCTTCAAAATCATTTATTCTATTTTCGCTGTCATACTTCAGAATTCCATAACGTGAAGTTTCTTCCTTTGGTACACTAATGCATGCAATTGTCACATCGGCATTGTGTTCAATGTGAAAGTTAATCATCTTTTGATAATCCATAGAATAAACATGATCACCGGAAAGTATCATAATATGATCCGGATTCCCTTTTTTAATAAAAGCAAAATTTTGTTGTACCGCATCTGCAGTACCTACGAACCAATCAGAAGCTTTTGCTTTATAAGGAGTAAGTATCCTTACGCCACCTGTAAAATCCAGATTTAAATCCCAAGGACTTCCAGACCCAATGTGTTCAATGAGGGATTGAGGCCGATATTGTGCAAGAACCATCACATCAGATATTTGAGAATTTACACAATTTGATAAGGTAAAATCAATGACACGATATTTTCCCGCGAACATTACTGCTGGTTTTGCCCTTTTTGCTGTTAATACGCTCAGACGTGTTCCTTCCCCACCCGCAAGAATCACCGCTCGTATTCTCATGATTTATTCTCCCTTAAGTTTAGTGTATATTTTTGCATACTCAATTGCTGATTTTTCCCACGAAAAGTCAGTGTTCATACCGTTGATTTGAAGTTTCTTCCATTCATCTTTTAAATGAAACGTTTTTATAGCTCTTTTCATAACTTGAGCAAATGATTCAGCAGAGGCTTCCGTAAATAAAAAGCCATTGTTTGACTCGTTTTCGGGAATATCGACGACTGTATCTTTTAAACCGCCTGTTGCACGGGCCAAAGGAACACAACCATAACGCATGGCAATCATTTGTGTTAAACCACATGGTTCATACCGAGATGGGATTAATAGAATATCCCCACCAGCATACATCCTACGTGAAAGGTTTAAATCGAAACGAAGCGCGGCACGAACCTTTTCTGGGAATTCTGCTTCCAGACTTCTACATGAAGTTTCGATAAATGGGTCTCCTGTACCCAGAAAAATTACCTGAAGCGACAGATCCATTACCAATCTTAGACCATTAATTGCTATATCTATCCCTTTTTGTTGATCCATTCTACTAATTAATATAATAAGCGGTGTATTTTCGTTTCTGTCCAAACCAAATTCGGTTTGTAGTGCTATTTTATTTTTTATCCGGTTTTCAAATTTATTTTGATTAAAATTAAAGTGAATTGTCGCATCGGTCGAAGGATCCCATGTTTGTTCATCAATGCCATTTAGTATTCCTGAAACTGTATCACTTCGGCTTTCCAAAAAATCTTGAAGTCCACAACCATACTCAGGTGTAAGGATTTCTTTTGCATAGCTTGGAGAGACTGTGAGTAATTGATCTGCAGCGGACATACCTATTGGTAATGGTATATGCCGCCCCCAATCTGGCAAATTTATACAATCACATTCCGAAAAACCAAATTCCTGAACGGCAGAGTCAGCCCCTGAGCCCATGTAAGGCAAATTATGCATTGAAAGAACAGATTTTGTATTTAAGAAGAAAGGATCTTGAGTTCGACGTAATTTCATTTCGTAAACAGAAAGTGCAGTGTGCCAATCATTTGCGTGTAATATGTCAATATTCCAATTGATTTGTTTCGTTAATTCGATGGCGGCCAAAGAAAAAAATATGTATTTTCTGGCATCAGCTAATGTATTGTTTGTATATACATTCGGGTCTGTTAAAATTGAACTACCCTCGATCAAATAAACTGGTACATCGTCAACAGTAGTATGAAATGCCCTGGCTTGAATTTGTCCAGTTGGGTGATTTACAAAATAGGACGCTATAAGCTGTAAATTGTCCAATTTCTGATTTATTTTTGAATGAAATGGAATTGCCAACCTTACGTCGATCGAGGACCCATTGATCTGGGAAGGTAATAATTTTCTCAAAGCTTTAGGAAGTGAGCCGGCCACATCACCCAATCCTCCTACTTTTATCAGTGGAGCAGCTTCGGATGCAACATACAGAACATTGATTTTTGAAGAATCTTTCATGAGTTTTATTCCTTCTCAATCCGTTGATTAATCTATTCTTTTTACTAATTCAATATAATCTTCGGTGATCGGTTTTACACCTTGAATTCCCAAAAAATCTAATAATTCAATGGCTAAACGGGATTTTATTTCTGCGTCATCTTTACTCCAGGTGCGACTTTTTATTTCCAAAAATGTACCAATTAGTGGTTCTTTGAATTGATCAATATTTATAAAGAATTCGGTATTTTTGTAGTCGATTAGAAATCTCTTACGGTCTTTGTCAATCTCTAACATACGTACTGGATTGAAATATTCTTTATAAAACCGCAGACTTTGAGTTGCCGGTGCAAAATATCTCGATCTGGAAAGTAAAACTTTTCCCTGGAAATGTCGTTCACTTTTTACGCCAATTAGTGTTAACCGTGATCTCACATTTGTGATTTCACCTCGATCCGAAATTAAATGATCTTCCCTGTATCGCAAGCGTCCTTGATCTTGATCTTCAAAGAAGAAATATGTGTCATATTCACGATAATGCCGTGTTCTTTTTATCTCCAGACCACTGTTGATAACTTTTGTGATCAGTTCTTGGGCATTTTGGATTGGCACTTTCACCTGCACTTCAAAACTCTCCTCTTCATGAGCGCCTCCAATGGCAATGAGTTTAGAGACAACAGAAGATTCTCGCTGAGAAAGAAATTGGTCAATTTTGAGGGCATAATCCTGGGCTTGAATAAGCAATTCTTTTTCTTTTATTGTTTGCAAGACCCGATCTTTCATCAACCATTTTCCATTTACCATGACATCCTTTACATCTGTTGCTTTGGCGGCATAAACAACCTGACTGTAGGGTGCATCTGGAAGGTGCCTAAAAGAGGGAGAATTATGAACTGTATCTAGATTAATTGTGATTAAATCAGCTCTTTTTCCAGGTTCCAAAGATCCAGTAATATCTCCGATATGTAAAGCTTTAGCGCCGATGCGCGTAGCCATTGCTAAAGTTGTTTTTGCTGGTAAAGTGGTAGGATCTCCACTTACACCTTTTGCCAGAAATGTTGTTAGTCTTATTTCTTCGAACATGTCTAAATCATTATTTGATGCAGGGCCATCTGTACCGATACCAACGTTTACCCCTAATTCCATTAACTGTCTGATTGGAGCAATACCAGAAGCGAGCTTGAGATTAGAAGAAGGGTTATGGGCAACTCCTGCATTAGAACTTTTTAGGGTACGAATTTCTCCAGGATCAATGTGAACACAATGCGCAGCAATAACCTTCGCATCAAAGAGATTCTGCTTTTTTACATAGGGGATGACCGGCATACCAAACTCACTTCTACAGTTTTCAACTTCTAAAGCTGTTTCAGCAAGGTGAATATGGAGGGGAACGTCAAATTCAATTGCAAGATCTTTAGATTTTTGTAAAATATCTTCAGTACATGTGTAGGGTGCATGAGGTGCGATTGCCGGAACAATAAGTGGATGTCCCTTCCACTTTTTTATAAAACTTCTGGAATAATCTAGCGATTCTTCGTACGAATGAGCGTCTGGTGTTGGAAATTTGAGGACGCTCTCACCACAAACCGCTCGCATTCCAATTTCTGCAGTTGCTTCTGCAACTTCATCTTCGAAATAGTACATATCAGCAAAACAGGTGATACCAGCTTGTATCATTTCAGTACAGGCAATTTTGGTGCCTAATCTTACAAATTCAGGAGTTACATATTCTCTCTCAACAGGCATCATGTACCCCAGGAGCCATACATCCAATCGTAAGTCATCTGAAAGACCCCGCAAAAGAGTCATTGGAACATGTGTGTGTGCATTTATTAACCCAGGCATTAAGATTTTTCCGCCACAATCAATAACTTCCTTTGCATTAAAATTATTTTCAATAAATAAAGTATCATTGATCGCTACAATATTCTCTCCTAGTATGGCAATTGCCCCTGATAGGTAAGTTTTAAATTCTTCATCCATCGTGAGGATAGTTGCGTTTTTGAGAATGGTATCGACTGAAATCATTATTTCTCCTTTGGGTTACGACATCAAAAATGTTTTCTTAGAAAATCCAAAGATGAATTTTCTGCCCATGGTTTTACTAAATTAATATGACCACCAAAAGACCGTAGTTTTTCGATTTCAATGTTATGGTGGATTAGAAAAAGAGATAAATTCATATCATCTTGTGATCTCGCATTCAATATTGAAGCAAGAACGATATTGGGTTCAACAATTTTGTATAAATCTCGAGATAATTTTTTAATTACTTCAATTTCCGGAATTGATTCTAATATCATGGATTTTTCGATAAGGACAAGTTCTTTATTTAATCTTGCACTCAAATTGCCATCCATTCCAAACTCGATTATAGCAATTCCTGTTTTTTCTTTTTTAAGAAGGCTAGCAACGACTTGTTCTAAAGTTGTTGCTTCGTAACCAAAAATGGAATTTCCCAACCTTTGGTCTATTGTATTTACAATTCCTGAAATCATTTTGTTAGCTTCATCCAGAGAAGGAGCTTTTGCAGCTACCCGAATATCAATTTGCCCCGGATATGCAACCAACCCTACAGTCGGATTGGACAAAAGCTCCAAATCACCAATTAACTCATCAATTTGAGATTCTCCAGCTCCAGATGTATGAATAGAAAAGGTTTTTATGATTCCTTCCAGATGAAAACTTTTCCTTAATAATGGTAAAACTGCATTTTCAAGCAAGTATTCCATTTCTCTGGGAACCCCAGGAAGAGAAATTAATAATCCATTTTTTGTTTTCGCCGCAAAAGAAGGAGCAGTACCCACGGGATTCTCGATTGGTATTGCACCTTTAGGAATATAGGCTTGTTTTTTATTGTTTTCAGTTGGAAGCCTACCATACCGAATAAAATGTTTCTCAATCTCAAACCATAAGTCGGATCGGAATTCCAATTCAACTCCTAAAGCCTTGGCGATTGCATTACGGGTCGGGTCATCAACAGTTGGTCCTAGACCACCAGTCGTCAGGATTATATTGGATCTTGCTATTGCCTCTTGTACAACTGTTACTATCCTATCGAGATTATCTCCAATAATTGTTGTCCGATATAAATCAATACCAGCATTTCGCAAAACCCTGGCGATATGTCTCGTATTTGTATCCTGAATTTCTCCAAGTAATAATTCGGTTCCAATCGTTATGATTTCTGCCGTTGGCATTCACCCTCGATTACGTATACAAATTTTTCCTTGATTATATATTGACTGAATCGGAATTGAAAGTAAAGAATGAGATGATCAGGAAATATTGCCATATTTCTATTTTTATTGATAATCAAATTACTACCTTTAAGAATTGTAGATTTTTTCCGATAAAATTAGGAAGATCGTAAATGAAATTAAAACATTAGAAAAACAAAATTGAAACTGAAATGAATCTTCGAACTGTATATATTAGGATTTATTGACAAATTTGTGAATTGATTAAGTTAGGACTAGTCATGACTTTTTTAACAAAAACCGAATTGGCCAAATGGGGAGAAACTTTGGCCAGGACATATCTTGAAAACAATCAAGTTGAAATACTAGAATCGAATTTTAGGACAAATTCGGGTGAGATTGATCTTATAGGTAAAAAATTTGATCGGTATATTTTTTTTGAAGTGAAAACTCGACAGACAATTAATTACGGTTTTCCAGAGGAGGCTGTTACGATTGATAAAATTAATCGGATTGAGGAAGTTGCCTGGGAATATTTTGAATTGAATAATATTGACGATGTGGATTGGCAGATTGACATCATCTCTATTATCAAGAATCCTTCTTCCAATAAATATGAAATAAAATGGATTGATAATGTCTTGGAATGATTACCCTAAGCCATTATTGGTAATTGTCGGACCTACTGCTGCAGGGAAAACTAAACTTTCAATTGAACTTGCACGTGTTTTGGATGGAGAAATTATTTCAGCTGATTCCAGATATTTTTATCGGGGAATGGACATTGGCACAGCGAAACCGACATATGATGAGCGGAAATCGGTTCAACACCATCTTATCGATATTGCTGATCCAAATGAAACCTGGAGTCTGGCGAAATTTCAAAATGAGGCAAAAATTATTATTAATGAAATACAGGAAAGAGATCATTTGCCAATCTTAGTCGGAGGGACAGGTCAGTATATTCAGGCTGTTGTGCAATCCTGGTCCATGCCCGCACAAGAAAGAAATGATAACCTCCGGTCCGTTCTGGAAAATAAGGTTAAAAGTAAAGAAAAAGATAATCTTTATGAATTCTTAAAAATAGTTGATCCAGAAGCAGCTGCTCATATTGATTTTAGAAATTTTCGGCGTACCTTACGCGCTGTTGAGGTTATTTTACTTACTGGTAAAAGATTTTCAGATCAACGTAAAATTTCTTCTTCACCATTTAGCAGGAAAATTATTGGCATAAATCTGGATAGAACCCAATTATATGCGAGGATAGATTATAGAATTGAGGAAATGTTTAAGAATGGTTTTGTTGATGAGGTACGTAATTTGGTTGAACAAGGCTACTCATCTGATCTTTCCTCTATGACAGCAATCGGTTATCGCGAAATATGCAATTACCTTCGGAATGAAATCTCTCTTGACGAGGCAAAAGTGATTATGAAACGCAACACCCGCCAATACGTCCGACGTCAGGCGAATTGGTTCAAAGAAAATGATCCACATATCCACTGGTTCTTATCAAATAAAATGGATTTCAATCAATTAATAGACTACATACAATCTGACAAAGGTTGGCAGTTACCAGATAAAGAATAAAGAACCGGCCATTTTAAGGCCGGTTCCTGGAAGTCATTAGGCAAGTGTTCCGTTGGTCATTAATTCCGGAATACCGCTTTTCTTCAGATTTGGAGCTGGAAAAACTTTTTCAAATTCGTCCTTAGAGAGTGTTTCCACTTCTAATAGCTTTTTAGCAACGGCATCCAATTTTTCGCGATATTCAACCAAGATCTTTTTTGCTTGAGTATAAGAATAGTTTACAAGTTGTCGAACTTCATCGTCAATTTTTTCTGCAACTTGTTCTGAATAATCACGTTGTTCCGATATTTCTCTACCTAAGAAGATGAGTTCTTCTTTTTGTCCATAAACCATCGGACCCAGTTCATCGCTCATTCCCAAACGAGTCACCATGGTTCTGGCCAGTTTAGTGACCCGCTCAATATCATTTGAGGCGCCAGACGTGATATCATCGAATACGATTTCTTCAGCTGCGCGGCCACCCAATAAGCCGATCATATCAGCCATCATTTTCTTCTTGGCCATTAATGTTCTATCTTCAGATGGAAGTGCCAAGGTATAACCTGCAGCCATACCTCTTGAAATGATCGAAACTTTCTGGACAGGATCAGCTTCTGGTAAAACATGCATAACAACAGCATGCCCAGCTTCATGATAGGCAACAATTCTTTTTTCATCTTCGCTGATAAGTCTGCTTTTACGTTCAGGACCAGCAATTACACGCTCGATTGATTCTTCGAATTCACTTTGAGAAATCATTGTCTTATTTCTTCGAGCAGCCAGAATGGCAGCTTCGTTGACAAGATTTTCCAAATCTGCACCTACAAATCCTGGCGTTGAACGAGCGATAACACTCAAATCAACCTCTTTATCCAGAGGTTTTCCTTTAATGTGAACTTTTAAAATGGCTTCACGCCCTCTAACATCTGGTCTGTCCAAAACAACTCTACGGTCAAAACGACCAGGACGCAGTAAAGCAGGATCCAGGATATCGGGTCGGTTAGTAGCTGCCATAATAATAATGTTTGTATCTGTATCAAAACCATCCATCTCAACCAGCATTTGGTTTAATGTTTGTTCTCTTTCGTCATGACTTCCACCGAGACCTGCTCCTCTTTGACGTCCGACAGCATCGATTTCATCTACGAAAACAATACAAGGTGAGTGCCTTTTTGCTTGTTCAAACAGGTCTCTTACTCGACTTGCACCTACACCAACAAACATTTCAACAAATTCTGAACCTGAAATTGAGAAAAAAGGTACACCTGCTTCGCCTGAAACTGCTTTTGCTAGTAAGGTTTTTCCAGTACCTGGAGGACCAACTAATAAAACGCCTTTTGGAATTCTTGCACCTAAGGCAATGAATTTCTGTGGTTCTCTTAGAAACTCAACTACTTCTTTTAGCTCTTCTTTAGCTTCTTCAACTCCAGCAACATCCAAAAAAGTAACTGTTGGGTGATCGCCTGTGAACATTCTCGCTTTAGATTTACCAAAGGACATCGCAGCATTATTGCTCCCCTGAGCTTGGCGGAAAATAAAGAAAAACGCGCCACCTAAAAGAATGAATGGGAAAATATAACCTAAAGCAGTTAATACGCCAACCCATGCACTAGGAGGTTTAATAATTATTTTAATTTTATCTGGGTTAAGATCATTTGGTGTAACACCCAAATCAATTAATTGCTCAACCAGTGTTGCAGAGCTTTCTACATTTGAAACTCCTTCGGTTAAATCTTCATAATACTTTACTCTTAGTCTATTTTCACTATTTTCAATTTCTGAGATTTTTCCCGCTTTGATATCTGCGGCTACCTGATTAATGGTCAGGTCTTGTGCACTACTACGCTGGTTGAAGCTGTAAATTGCCATAACAATAATGGCAACAAATAGCAGCAAGTAGATTACATATGATTGATTTCTTGAATTCACTGATGCCTCCCATCAAGGAAAGTCAAATTTTTCATTTGATATTTTTAGGAATTATACCAATCTATATTTGGTAGGACTAGCTATTGTGACAACAATAATCAGGAATCTAATGAAACTCTTATACGATTATAGATTTTGGTCAAATTTTGATGCAGTTTGATTGATTTGTTGAATATGGATGCGATCATGTTGGGTAATAAATTTGATTATTTCCTTTACAGAAGTTGGTCCAAATATCGAGTGATTCACTAATTTAGATAAATCCTGGTTACTTAGATTTGAAATTGTCTCAACAAGTTTTTTGCGGTTACTAATGAAGCGTTGCATTTCTTTGAGAGGATCATTTAGAATATATCGTCGTTCCGATGCCCATTCATCAGTTTCGATCGCTGGGAAAAATGGCGTATCATCATTCAGTATCATGTTGATTCTAGGTAAATTAACCTCTTCATCCACATCTGCAATGTGGGAAATAATTTCCACCAAACTCCATTCACTTTCTACAGGTCGAATTGACAAAATCTTTGATGAATGGTGACTCCGCATGAAACTATCAATCACTGCAGCGGTTGAGAGAAGAACTGCTTTGAAATAATCAACCGACTGATTCGGTTCAAAGTGATTCTCTACCATTGATATTTTCTTCACCCAATCTTCTAATTCTTCCCAGTTACCTTGTGAACTAAGTGGGTGGCGAGAGATATTGAGAACATGCTCGGGTTTTCCAAGAAAATACGTGGGAATCCCTATTACTTCTGCGGGTAAAATATCCATTTCCCAATCATTACCAACCATTCCAATTGGACCTTCTGGCCAACCCAACTTCGCCAGTATTTCAGCAAAATAGGCTGGATTTGGTTTAGCAAAATGAAATGCTTCATAGCTTGTTATCAATGTATATTCATTAATCTTGGGATCTAGATTAGCCCATTTCACTCTCTGTGTAATTGCAGTTTTAGGAAATAAGGGATTTGTTGCAATCACTAAGGAGATTCCCATTTGAACAAAATTGTTAATCACTGGTTTAACTTCTAAAAAAGGACTCGTAAATTTTTTTAACTGTGGGTAATTATTTTCATAGAAATCTAAAATATCCTTCAGAAGGTCTTTTTTTGAAGTTTTTATTTTTGAATAGAAGTAATCATCAAAACATTCTTCTAAAGTTCGGGCAGGATCGTTGTTATGAACCATTAGATTGGTTGCGGTTAGTACAGCAGATTGAATTTCCTGGCTAGATTGATCCTTTCCAAGAAAATTGCCTAATAGATTCAAATAGGCTGGAATGAATTCGGATACCGAATTCATCAAAAGTGTTCCGTCCAAATCAAATAAAAGGGTAATCGTCATTTTTCGGTTAGAAAAATCTCCGAAATTGGATGGCATAAACCACATCCAATTTGTGGTTCCTTTACGATTGTTTGGCTCTTTTCACAATAAGCCCGGATTTGCATTGATTTTCCCAAACCTAAGAACCCTTCTGAAATACTGCCTTTTAAGTTCATAAATTGACAAGCGTTTGCAAGAATAATATTTGGAACAGCACAAGTTTTACAAAGCTTATTCGTCCATTTTTGAGCTGAGATTGTAGTACCAACAAGCCTACACTCCTCATGGTTTTTACCTCGGAAGTAGTCACCATAAAAAAATGGGCATTCTTTACCGAATGGGGTTTGCATAATTTTATGAAACGCGAGTGATATATTCTCCCGTACGTGTATCGACGCGGATGATATCATCTGTCTCGATAAAGTAGGGAGTATGAACTTCTGCACCGGTTTCCACTTTAACTTTTTTGGTTTGAGCTGAAGCCGTATCACCCCGGATGGCTAATTCAGACCATACAACTTTTAATTCAACAGAAAGTGGAAGTTCTATATCAATTGCCAGGGAATTATAAAATGTTATTTTAACATCCATATTTTCTTTTAGGAAATTTACTGAATCACCTAAAATATCTGCTTTTAAAGGATATTGTTCGTAGTTTTCATTATCCATAAAATAATAGAAATCACTATCCGAATATAAATATTGAGCGTTATGGTAATCCAAACGAACATTCTGTACTCTTTCGCCAGAATTGAATGTTTTTTCAATATTTGAACCAGTTAATAAATTTCGTGCTTTTATACGAATTGTTGCAGAACCTCTGCCTGGTTTATTATGGCTATACTCAATTACTTTAAATAAGTTTCCATCATATTCAAAAGTGACACCTTTACGCAATTCATTTACATCTATCATCCGCATACCTTCTTCTTCAAAATTTAACAGTTGAATTATAGTCTATGGAGTTTTGAGTGGCAAGGTATAAAGAATTCTTTATAAAGAATTCTTATTAATCTTAAAAAAAATGAGGTTGTCCATCAAAAAGTCAGGTCAACCTCATTAAAATCCTAATTAGAAATTATCCGAGTTTTGGTTCGATAATCCCATAACCCCCATCTCGTCTGCGATAAAGAACGTTAACACTTTGAGAATGCATGTCGTAAAAAACAAAAAAGTTTTCATGACCAAGTAATTTCATTTGTTCTATAGCTTCTAATTCATCCATAGGTACCAATGTAAATGTCTTTCGACGGGCAATTTCCGGAGCTTCTTCAATTTCCATTGGTTCGGGCAATTCTGATGCTAAATCTGAAAGTGGAGTGCCATCTCCACGGCCCTTTTCACGTTTTCCTTTTAGCCTTGTAATTTGCCTTTGCATTTTTTCAATTGCTTCATCAATTGCAGCAAAAATATCTTCTGCTCTTTCTTCGGTTCTCAGGATATAACCACGCCCTCGAATTGTAATTTGAGCAACCTGTCTATCTGACGCACTTCGAGCAGATTTCAAGTAAGAAAGATCAACCCTTGTTTCTTCAATGTCATTGAGATATCGATATAACTTGCTAATCTTCTTATTTAAGTACTCTTCAATTCGCTCTGTAACTTTTAAATTCTTTGCAAAGATATCAACTTTGATTGCCATTTGGTCCTCCTAAGGATTAGGTTTTGGTAGTTACCTGATTTGATATAAAGTCACTGAATCCATATTTAGTGGAAACAGCTCTAGCTAAGGTTAATCCTACTATAGTTTTTGCTCCTTCTTTTTTCAATGCTTTTGCACAGGCTTCCAGTGTCGAACCGGTCGTGGTTACATCATCAATTAAAACAATTGTTTTACCCAAGACCTGGGATTTATCAGCAATAAATGAATCTGCAACATTTTCCGAACGTTGTTCTCGTGATAAACCCACCTGAGATTTTGTTTCTTTATGTCGGAAAAGAGCCTGTGTTTTCATCGGACGTCCTATAGCCAAAGAAAAGGGTTTGGCGATAAGGGATGATTGGTTATAACCACGATCTCGAAACCTTTTACTACTAAGAGGAACAGGAATGATGATGTCAACATCCTGATTTATATTATTGTACAATTCCACAAAATAAAATGCCAGTGTTTCCGCGATACCAACATTTCTTTGATATTTTAGTTTTTTAATCGCAGTTGATAGCGGTTCCTCATATATTGAATAGGACCGAATATATTCAATAGATTCCAAATAGGTGGAACATTGATCGTCAATTGATTTTGATTTGTGTTTTGGCGAACCACATTTATCACATATCGGGAGGGAAATTGGATGTACTTTCGAGTCACAAGTTGAACACCAGCGATAACCCAATAAATCGCACCCCGCACAATGGGGGGGAAAAATCAGATCTATACTCGACCACAAAAAATGATAAATTTTAGACGAAAAGGGGTTGTTCATTTGACCCCGTCTTATCATTTTTTCTCCAAAACAGGATTTATTGGAACATACCACCCAAAGCTGATTTGAAAAGCCTTAGCCCAGCCGGTGTCAGCAATACAATCATTAGTGAAGGAAAAATTAGTCCTGCCATAGGAATCAACATTTTAATAGGAGCTTTATGTGCTTCCTCTTCTGCCAATTGTCTGCGGCGAATCCGCATTTGATCCGCCTGAATTCGGAGTACTTTAGAAAGACTTACACCTAATTGTTCGCTTTGGATTACCGCTGCAACAAAGCTAGTCATTTCGGAAAGTCCGATACGATCCGCCATATCCCTCAAAGCTTCTTTGCGGACTTTGCCAAGTTGAACTTCCTGAATAACACGTGCAAAAGCCATAGAAAGCTGAGTTTGCCATTTCTCACTGACTTTTGCCATTGCTGCATCAAATCCAAGTCCGGCCTCAACACAGATTGTCAATAAATCCAGTGCATCCGGCATCGCTTTTCGAATTTCCTTTTGCCTTCGTGAAATTTGTGAGGATAAAACGAGTTGTGGAAAATAGAAACCGATTAATCCAAAAGCTAAAGATATTAAGAGTTTACGTCCAAATGGCCAATCTAATGATCCAATAGAAAACACAAACAAGACAATTCCGCCGAAGAAAACCATTCCAACAAATTGTAGGAATAAAATAATTGTTGGGTCAATTTTGGCTGAAGATCCAGCTAATTCCAATTTTCTTTCTATGGATTGGCGGGCATTTTGTGGTGTAAAACGAATGGCTAATTCACCAAATTTTTGTGCTACAGGGAAAATAACACGGTCACGAAAGGGCTGTGAGAGTTCGAGTTTCCTTAACGTTAATGGTTCATCTGACTGACTTAATTCTTCTAATCTTGCTTCCAAGATTCGATCATCTGATCCTGTTGGATTTCTTAGGCCAATGATCGTTAAGAAAATCGCTCCAATAAGAACAGTTACCACGATGATAATTAAAATTACCATTATTTTCGCTCCTTATTTCTTAAACCTCAATATCGCCTAATTTATTCATCACAAGATAGCCCAAGAATATCAGTAAACCCGCAACTGCAAGTGCAATATATCCACAAGGAACATTTTCGGGTTTAAAGAATTCCATTATATATTCACGGTTCAACAAGTAAATAATACCAATTACGAAAAATGGCAAAAGTGATAAGAATCTTCCTGAATACATCACCTGAGTTGTTAGAACTCTGATTTCACCTTTAATTCTTATTCTCTCACGAATTGTATGAGAAATCGTCTCCATGATTTCCGCCAAATTACCACCAACTTCTCGTTGAACATTAATGGCTGTAATTGTGAGGTCAAGATCATCGCTTGGGATTCTAACTAAAAGGTTGTCAAGCGCTTTTTCCATTGAAACACCTAACTGCATTTCCTGGACAACTCGGCGGAATTCATCACAAATTGGAGCAGGTAACTCCCGGGATACTGCTTCCATAGCTTGCATCGTAGAAAATCCAGCTCTCAAACCATTAACCATCAGGTTTAGCATGTCGGGCAACTGAAGATCAAATTTTACAAGTCTTTTCTTTTGTTGGCTGTTTACATACATTCTGGGTAGGAATCCGCCGATTATTGCTCCAATTATTCCTACAGCGATCACCCGACCACCGATATACCATAAAACAAAGCCAACGACGAATGCTGCAATAAGGATTAAGGCAATGAATTCACCGGGTTTCCACTTTAGATCTGCTCTTGAAAGACTTTTAGATATTTTATCGCCAATGGAGGAGCGTTCTACGGACCGGTTTAACCAATCTGTTAATGGTGTTGATCTTTCTTTTTCCGAAAGTACTTCATCTTCCTCAATATATCTACCTAAACGTTCTAATTCTAACGTTTTTCGATCGGTTGTCACTGTGATAGATATGCCAATTATTAGTAATATAAAAGCAGTAACTCCACCGGTGATGATAATTGCTAAAGGATCGATTTGATTAAACAGTTGGGCAATATCCATAAACTCTGCCTGCTTTCTTAATTAATAGCGGCGTCTTTCTCCAATGCCAAAAATTGAAGGTGGAAGATGAATTCCGGATTGTTCAATTTTTTCCATGAACTTAGGGCGTAATCCTGTTGGCCGTAGTCTTCCTATTACCCGACCATTTTCAAAGCCGGCTTGCTCAAATAGGAAAATGTCTGTCATTGTTATTATTTCACCTTCCATGCCTGTAACATCCGTGATGTTTACAACTTTACGGGAACCATCACGCATCCGAGATTGATGGACAACTAAATCAATTGCTGAAGAAATTTGTTCACGAATTGCTCGAATTGGTAAGTCCATACCAGCCATTAAGGTCATCGTTTCCATACGGGCTAATGTGTCCCGAGGTGTATTCGAGTGAGCGGTAGTCATTGAACCATCATGACCTGTATTCATAGCTTGTAACATATCTAAGGCTGCTTCATCACGAATTTCCCCAACAATTATACGGTCTGGTCGCATACGTAACGTATTGATAACCAATTGCCGTATCGTAATCTCGCCTTTACCTTCAATATTTTGTGGGCGGGATTCCAAAGTTACTACGTGCTCTTGACGTAATTGAAGCTCGGCTGCATTCTCAACAGTTACGATTCGCTCATCAGAAGGGATGAAACCAGATAACACATTTAGTAAGGTTGTTTTACCTGAGCCAGTACCTCCTGATATCACAATATTAAGCCTGGCCTTGACACAAGCGTCGAGGAATTGAATTGCTTCGGGTGTGATGGAACCAAATTCTATTAACTTTTCTACAGTAATTGGAGTTTTAGCGAATTTTCGGATAGTAAGAACTGGACCAACAAGGGATATAGGTGGAATTACAGCATTTACACGAGACCCATCCGGAAGTCGGGCATCAACATAAGGCGATGATTCATCAATACGGCGACCAAGAGGTGCAACAATACGCTCAATAATTCGCATGACATGATCGTTATTTTCGAATGCCATCGGTTCACGCAGGATTTTACCAAAGCGTTCAATATAAATATTCTTTGCACCGTTTACCATAATTTCAGTAATCGTCTCATCCTCTAAAAGCCGTTGCAAAGGACCGAAACCTAAGATTTCTGCTGAGATTTGTTCAAACATTCTTGCGCGTTCGGGACGAGAAAGAATAATATTCTCTTCATTCAAGATTTGTTCAAAAAGATCTTGAATTGTTCTTTTGACATCAGCAGTTTGGGTCACATCCATACTTGGATCTAAAGTACCAAGAAGTTTGGTCTGTACACGATTCTTTAGATCCTGATAAGTATCATTTGCGCTGGATGTTGAGGGCGCATTAATTCTGCGAGATTGTAAGGCTGGATTTCTTAAGGGATCTGATCCCCCTGGTTTCGGAGGTTGATTGTTATTTGGTTGTCCTTCACCTTGGATTCTTCTTAAGATTGACATATGTTTTGCCTTATTAACCTTTAATATCTATTTGCTACCTGGGCAGCAGATTCTTCCTGGAATTGTTCTTCCAACTTTTCAGTTATTTTATCTATGACGGCAAAAATACTACGGGAAATTGGAAGCATTTTATTTTCAGTGATGAATGGAGTACCACGGTTGATCGACGAGGTTACTATTCGGTCTTCAAAAGGTATGATCGCTTCGACAGGTTGTTTTAGGCTTTCCCCAATTCTTTCTGCAGAAATGGAAATTCGTTTATCGAATTGGTTGATGACAAAAAGGATGCGTTTCCGGTTGATGCCAGATGCATCTGAAAGACCCAGGAAAAGGTTTGTGCTTTTTATGGAAGGAATATCTTGTGTTGCAACAAGGATGATCACATTTGCTATGTCTAAACATACTTGCGTTACATCTGATAAATATGAAGATGTGTCAATTACAATGAAACTATATAATCGTTGCAAGTATCTTACGACTTTTGAAAAATCATCCGAATTTACATCATCCGCAAATTCCGGACGTGGAGGAGCAGCTAATATGTCTAATTGTGTTGCTGGATGTTTAATCATCACTTCCTGGATAATATCCGGATCTAACTCGTCTGCTCTGGGTGTTAAGTCTAGTATCGTATTTCGTCCTTGTTCATTAAGGAATACAGCAACATCTCCGAATTGCAAACTTGCATCGATCAGTGCCGTCCGTGTTGATTCAGATTGAAGTCCCAATGCCACATTTGTAGCGATTGTTGTGCAACCAGTTCCACCTTTTGGACTATAAACTACGATAATCTTTCCTAAAATCCTTTGCCCAGCGACACTACTGGATGCGGCTTCAAGTGTAGCAAAATTTACTTCTGCTTTCCTTTTTTCTTCAATGGCTAATTTCCCCGCCTGCCGAATTGCATTGGTCAACTCATCAATCATTGGAGGTTTTGAAAGAAAGTCTCTTGCACCGGCTAACATAGCCCGACGCATATAACTTGAATCATATTGAACAGAAAGGATAATGATTTGGATATATGGCAAACGCTTCCTAATAGCTTCTGTGGCGACCAAACCATCCATATCAGGCATGTTAATATCCATAATCACCACGTCTGGAAGTAAAGAATGGGATTGGTCGATTGCTTCTCTCCCGGTTCTCGCCTCTCCAATTATGTCGATTGAGGAATCAAATTGAAGCATTCGACGAATGTTTTCTCTCGTTTCCTGAATATCATCGACGATAAGTACCCGAATTTTTACTGGGTCTGCCATAATACCTTCAAAACTCCATTTTCTTCAGTCAAAATTTTATGTTGATGTATATCGTTATTGTTGTGTAACAGGTGTTGTTGCAAAATCACCAGATCTTGTTTCCAATCCAAAAGGTAGTTTTGCTGGAAGGGGGATGTCTTTTTGATCCATTAAATATTGTTGTGTAACAGCATCAGTCACAATTTCTTGAATATTGTTTGGATTTCTCAAAGCGAGCGTATAAGAAATATTTGATTGGCGCAGATAACTCATCAATATCGCATCCTGAGGAGAGACAATTAATGTAAC